>JAZRNK010000060.1:0-33745 GCA_045648145.1 Acutalibacteraceae bacterium
TGCTTCGTGACGTTCTTACCTTGCGTTTCCTTAAGGGTGCAGGTTATATAAAGAACATTAAGCTTGAAGCTATTAGCTATACTCCCGAAGTAACCGTTAACCTCAACCATACCGATGGCGGTGATGTAGAGGTTGATTATGAAAACAGACAGGTTATAGTCAACGTTAACGACGGTTATACCTTGTCGTCCGATAACGTATATCTGACGTATAATTATCACACTGCAGAGGGTGATATTTGGAATAATAAAGGCGAACTGGCAGAGCTTAATGGCAAAAATCTCAGTCTTACCTATGATGCTTTGAACAGTACAAATAAGCGCCTTATTTATAGCTTTAACAACCTGTTTGAAACGCTCCACACAACCACACCTGACGGTATTTGCGTAAATGTTAACTTTACTTCCGAAACCACTAAAAATGCAATTCGTTATGAAACGACGGTTGATAATGAGTATATTTCTGCCGGCTTGCGCTTCAGATACAGAATGGATTATGCAACAAGCGAAAGCGCAACCGATATAGGCTTTATACTCTTGCCTCAGCAACTTGCTACAAGTGATGATTGGTATGTAATTCAGTCAACCGGCAAACCTTTGCACAGGTCTGCACAGGTGGCATACGTAAAGGGCGGAAATCTTACAAAAGAAATATGGTATGCAAGTGATAAGTCAACCTATAAGGACTATCAGTTAATCTGTACCGGACTTACAAGACAAGGTGTTGCAGGCAATCTTTTGGATACACCCTTTACCGCTGTTATGTTTGCTAAATTTGACGGTGAATATGTATACTATCCCGTTGGTACACAGTCTTATACTACGGTAAACAATAAGTATACCTATGCCGGTCAAAACGGTTTGGGTGGCACAAACGGTAGCACTCTTACTCTTACCGCCGAGGATTTAGTAAACTATCAGATTGTATTGCCTAAATATAATGTATCCTATCTTGTTGTAAGAGAGGCCGAGATACTCAGAGATAAAATCAAGACTCTTACCGGTGTCGAGCTTCAGATTGTACGCGATAGCGCAACCACAACCAATTATGAAATAGTAATTGATAACTGCACTAACCGTAAGGGCGTACCTGCAGTTGATGAGTACGATAAGTATCGGATAAGATGCAAGGACAGTAAGATATTTGTTAACGGCGGCAGAAACTATTCTACCGTATCGGGTATACAGGCGCTTGTTGAAATGATTAGTGCCAACGGCTCAATGATAGTTGAGAATGTTATAGGTGAATATAACTCCAGCCAGGCTGAATATAAATTAAAGTGGTCTGACGAGTTTGAGGGCACCAAATATAATCAGTCTTGGTCGTTGCAAGACGGTGTTGAATCAGGCTTAGGCGGATGGTACGGCAGATCGGTATATCGCTCTAAAGCTGAAGAAAACGTTTATGCGGCAGACGGTAAGCTCCATCAGGCCGCTACCTATGATGACGAGCATTTCTACGGCGTATTTATGACCACTTCACGCTCGATAAGATTTACCTATGGCTTTACCGAAATAAGCGCAAAGCTTGCCGACGGTGATAGCTTGTGGCATTGCTTCTGGGTTTGGGACCATGGCATTGGTAACAGTGGCGAACTTTTGGAATTTGATGTTATGGAATGTTGGAGTCAGTCGCAGTTGTATGGTAACGTAATACACGAAACCATAGGCGGCGTAACCCTTCCCGGCGCTGTTAATGATAACACCAAGCATTCTTATGTTACTATTGACGGTGCATATAAAAATGATGATGCAAGCTTCTGGGCTGGGCCTAAGCAAAATCGCGAACCAGAGTATTTGATGAGCGAACAGTTCCACACCTTTGCGCTTTTGTGGGATGAGGAAAAGGCTGCCTTCTACCGTGACGGTATCTGCACCTTAGAGTCAAATTATGTCGGACAGGAAAGCGAACCGCTTTATAAAAATCCACATTATTTAATACTTTCGTTTGCTCCGGGAACCAATAAAGGCGGTTATCCTGATGATATCGATCCTACCAACAAGGTTTTTGCTACAAATAAAAAGCCTGTTTTAGGCGCTGATTATTGGTACAACGGCAAAAATATCTTTACAATAGAATACATCCAGCTCTTCCAAAAGGACGGTTGGTATTTGAGATAATTTTTCACAGCCTCAGTAATTAAAACTGAGGCTGCTTTTTTATATAGGCAAAAAACTCTTGTAATATTAGTAATTAAATGGTATCATAATTATTAAAGTAAAATTAATTTGGGGAGGTGTTTTTGTTGGCATACCGCAATCTTGTGGACTTGCACGTTCATTCTGATAATTCAAAGGATGCGCACCATTCGGTCACACTTATATGCGAAAAGGCGGTTAGCAAAAACTTGCGCGCCATTGCCATTACCGACCATTGTGAGTGTCTTGATTATGAACAACAGGGCTACGCCATAAATTGCCGTCAGTCCGCTTTTGAAGCCAAAAAAGCCAAGTCGGTTTTTGAAGGACAGATAGTTGTTCTTTCAGGTGTAGAAATCGGCTGCCCTGCCCGAAACGTTGAGGCGGCAGAGGATGTGCTCAAAAACAAGTTCGATTTTGTTTTAGCGTCAGTGCATCGTATTAAGGGCAAGAAAAAAGGCTTCCGTACACTTGATTATTCCCGTGAAGGCAACAAGCCTGAATTGATTTTGCCAAGATACCTCGATGACGTTATTGAAACGGTTGAATGGAACGGCTTTGATGCGTTGTCACACTTGACATACCCGTTAAGATATTATCCGGAAAAGTTGCTTGCCGATTTTGATATTATGCAGTTTAAGGATAGGATAGAGCATATTTTAAAAACTCTTGTTAAAAACGGTAAAGCGCTTGAAATAAATACTGCAGGCGGTGAGTATGTCACCAAAAATATCACGTCAAGCTTCCACCCCTGCTTTGAAATTGTTAAAATGTTTAAAGAGCTTGGCGGTGAATACATTACCGTCGGTTCGGATGCGCACGATGCCTATTCGGTCGGTAAAGATACCGATTTAGCCATGGATATGGCTTTGCAGGCAGGCTTTAAATATATCACTTTTTATCAGAACCGCACCCCTATTTTATTAGAAATCAAGTAACGAAAGAGGTTTATATAATGAACGTTAAACTTTTAAAACTTTTAAGCAAAAATGCAAGATATACCCTTCACGAGCTGTCGGTTATGACAGGCATCGATGAGGAAACTGTTAAAACTGAAATAAAGCAGATGGAGGAAGAAGGCCTTATCAGAGGTTATAAGGCTGTTATCGACTGGGAAAGCCTTGATAGTGCTATGGTTTCGGCTATAATTGAGCTCAAGGTTGAGCCTCAGCCCGATGCAGGCTTCGAGCAGATTGCTGAAAGAGTTATGAAATTCAGCCAGGTTGAGTCGGTCTACTTAATGTCGGGCGGATACGATTTGTGCGTTATAGTAAAGGGCAAAACCTTCCAAGAGGTAGCCATGTTCGTTGCAAAACAGCTGGCACCTATGGAGCACGTCATTTCAACCGCAACCCACTTTATTTTAAGACGTTATAAAGAGCTTGATATTGAGCTTTGCAGTAACGAAAAAGACGATAGGGAGCCGATGTCGCTGTGATAGATTATAACAAGATACTTAATCCCACAGCCGTCAATATAAAACCCTCGGGTATACGTAAGTTTTTCGATATTGCGACCGAAATGGAGGGTGTTATATCCTTAGGTGTGGGTGAGCCCGACTTTCAGACGCCGTGGCATATCCGCAATGCAGGTATACAGTCATTGCAGAACGGCAAAACCAAGTATACGGCAAACCGTGGCTTGATAGAGTTGCGTAACTCTATTTGCGGCTATATGCAGGACCGCTTTCAGCTTAAATATTGCCCCAAAACCGAGGTGCTTGTTACCGTCGGTGGCAGTGAGGCTATCGATGCGGCTATCCGCGCCGTTGTTTCGCCCGGTGATGAGGTGCTTATCGTTCAGCCGAGCTTTATTTGCTATCCGCCCATATGTGAGCTTGCGGGCGGTGTACCGGTAATAATTGAAACAACTGCTGAAAACAATTTCAGATTAACGGCAAAGGCTTTAAAAGAGCATATAACCGATAAAACCAAGGCGCTTATATTGCCATATCCCGGCAATCCCACAGGCGCCATTATGGAAAAGCAGGACCTTTTAGAGATAGCATCGGTTCTAAAAGGCACCGACATAATCGTTATTTCGGACGAAATCTATGCTGAGCTTACATATACTGAAACCAGCCACGTTTCAGTCGCCTCTATTGACGATATGTGGGAGCGTACCGTAGTAGTAAGCGGATTTTCCAAGGCATATTCAATGACGGGTTGGCGTTTAGGCTTTGCTTGTGGCCCTGCACCTATAATGGAACAGATGACCAAAATTCATCAATACGCTATTATGTCGGCGCCCACAATGGCACAGCATGCCGCCGTTGAGGCTATAAAGAACGGCCGTGACGATATTGACGCTATGGTTGAGGAATACGATATGCGCCGTCGCTTGATTGTGGATGGCTTTAGGTCGTTAGGTCTTGACTGCTTTGAACCGTTGGGAGCTTTTTATGTGTTCCCGTCAATCAAGAGCACAGGCCTTACTTCTGAGGAATTTTGTGAAAAACTTCTTTATTCAAAAAAGGTGGCACTCGTTCCGGGTAACGCCTTTGGCGAAAGCGGTGAAGGCTATGTCAGAGCCTCGTATTGCTATTCCGTAAAGCATATAAGCGAGGCGTTAGGCCGTATTGCTGAATTTTTAGAGGAACTTAAATGATTGTAAAAGCATACGCTAAAATTAATTTGAGCCTTGATGTTACAGGTAAACAGGCCAACGGATATCATACACTAAAATCGGTTATGCAGTCGGTTTCGCTTTGTGACGAAATCAGCCTTGAAAAAGCGGATAACTGTATTGAGGTCGAATGTTCCGATAAATCGCTTTCGGGTAAAGATAATTTGGTGTATAGGGCGGCACAGATGTTTTTCGAAAAAACAAATTTATGCGGCTCGGTCAAAATTTTTATAAATAAAAGCATCCCCGTTTGCGGTGGGCTTGGCGGCGGAAGCGCCGATGCAGCCGCCGTTTTAAAGGCATTGAACCAACTGTTCGAAACTAACTTTTCCGAGCAAGAGCTTTGTGATATAGGCGTTACCCTCGGTGCTGACGTGCCGTTTTGTATCGTGGGCGGTACCTGCCTTGCCGAAGGCATCGGAGAAAAGCTGACACCACTTAAACCAATGCCCGACTGCCATATTTTGATTGCTAAAAAGGGTGAAAAAGTCTCGACTGCCCAGATGTACGGCAAATTAGACGCTAAGCCTTTTTCTATAAAATCTGATTATGACACAATTCTTTTGAGCCTTGAAAACGGTGATTTGGATGAGCTTTGTAAGTCTTTGAGCAACTCGTTTGAGGATGTTTGTGAGCAGGACACTTTGCAGACGGCAAAAGCAAGAATGTTAGAGTGCGGCGCTTTATATAGTGGCCTTTCGGGAGCAGGGCCTACCGTTTTTGGCATTTTCAAGGACGAATTGAACTGCAAAACCGCTCAACAAACATTAAAAAATCTTGGCTTTGAAGCATATATTTGCAAAAATTGCAAAAAATAGTATATTTTTCTTCACTTCTGTCAATATTCCTTTTAAGAATTTTGATAGGAGTGAATTTTTTTGATGATACTTAAAAACATTAAAAGAGGATTTAAAAAAATCGATAAAGCATTGGCTCTTCGTTGTCTTGCCTGCGGTTTTGTTATAAGCATAGCCTGTAGCTTGTGTACATTCAATGCCCATTGTGATAACATAAAACAAAACGTGTTGAGATTGCACGTTCTGGCAAATTCGGACCAGACATATGACCAAGAGTTGAAATTAAAGGTGCGCGATGCCTTGCTGGTCGCTTCTGACGATATATTTGCCGATTGCAAAACAAGTGCCGAAGCGGCCACGGCGGCTAAGGATAATATAACTGCCTTAACCGAAATTGCTCAAAATGTAATTTCTGAAAACGGCTATGATTATTCGGTGAAAGTCGAGGTTGCAGACACGTTTTTTGAAAACCGTCAGTACGACGATTTTACCTTGCCTGCCGGTAATTACGAGGCATTGCGTGTGCTCATAGGCGAGGGTAAGGGCAAAAATTGGTGGTGCGTAATGTTTCCGGCAGTTTGTTTGCCTGCTGCAACCGAGAATGACAATATTTCCTGCGTTTTGGACGATACCGAAACCGATATGGTAAAAGAGCCAAATCGCTATGTGGCACGGTTTAAAATAGTCGAGCTTTACGAGAAGGTGCGCAATAAATTCTCGAAATATTTTTAAAAATTTATAAAAATTTTCGATTTTTGAAAATATTACTTGCATTTTGATAGAAGGTGTGTTATCATTCCTTTGTTAAAATGTACGAAGTAAGGAGAGGGGTGACACCATGAAAGAGGGAATTCATCCGCAGTATGAAACTGTTATCGTAAAATGTGCTTGCGGAGCGGAGTTTGAAACACGCTCAACTAAGAAAGATATCCGTTTGGATATTTGCTCCAAATGTCATCCGTTTTTCACCGGTAGACAGAAGCTTGTTGACACCGGCGGTCGTGTAGACAGATTCAAAAAGCGCTTTGGTATGGAAGCAAAATAATTGTTTTCGGCAAATTGACCGCAGCTGTGTTTAGCTGCGGTTTTTTGTTTAGATTTAGGAGGTGAGGAATTGTCGGAATACAAAACCGTAAAATGTGCCGCTGAAGCCGTATATGAAGACCATCGTTCAAAGTTTATCGGTGCCATAATACCTGTAACTACCGAAGCAGAGGCGTTGGACTTTTTAAACCGTCGTAAGCAAGACAACTTCGGCGCAAGGCACAACGTATATGCGTATATCCTGCGTGAAAATAATATCTGTCGATATTCCGACGACGGTGAGCCGCACTCCACCGCAGGTATTCCCACCTTAGATGTGTTAAAGAAGAACAGCCTCGTTGATGTTTGTGTTGTCACTACACGTTATTTCGGCGGTGTTTTACTCGGAACGGGCGGTCTTGTAAGGGCGTATACCGCCGCCGCTAAAATGGCGGTCGAGGCGGCAGGCATTGCCGTAATGCGCCAGTGTAATATTTGTACCATTTCATGCAGTTATTCCGATCACCGTATTATAGAACAACTGCTCAAGGACAATGGTGCTAAAATAATTGACACTTCGTTTGCCGAGAATATTAAGGTGAATTTTTCGATTGAACAGTCGCTTTATAATCATCTTGAAATTAAAATTAAGGATGCCTTTTGCGGCAGAATTGTGCCCGAAATCGTAAAATTTGATTATGCCGAGGTATAATTTTGTCAAATTATTAAATTTTTTAAAAAATTTAAAGTACTTTGAAGAATTTCTACGAATAATATATTAGAACATAAAAAGGGGTGATACCGTGGCTTTACCGCAGGATTTTTTGATGGAATTAAAATATAAAAATGATATTGAGTCGGTTTTATCGCCGTACATAAGCCTTAAACGTCGCGGTAGCAACCTTGTGGGACTTTGTCCTTTCCATAACGAGAAAACCCCGTCATTTACCGTTTACCCCGAGGATGGTTCGTATTATTGCTTTGGTTGCGGTCAGGGTGGAGATATAATTACCTTTACTATGAGGATAGAAAATCTTGATTATATTGACGCTGTGCGTCGACTTGCCGATAGAGCAGGTCTTCGTGTTCCTGAAAGCGGACAGAGCGACAAAAATCAGGATATGAAGAATGCCATTTACGAGGCTAACCGTGAGGCTGCAAGGTTTTATCATGCCTGTCTTATGAGCCCTCAGGGCAGACTTGCTTTGGAAAATTATCTTAGCCGTGGGCTCTCTATTAAAACCATTAAGCATTTTGGCTTGGGCTATGCGCCTGACGAATGGCACGCGCTGAAAAACCATTTAAAAAGCAAGGGCTTTTCTTATGAGGTAATGTTAGCGGCTGACCTTTTGGCCAAAAGCAGTAAGACCGATGCGCAGGGCAGGAATTATACATACGATAGGTTTGTCAACCGAATGATGTTTCCGCTTATAAATCTGCACGGCAAGGTTATAGGTTTTAGCGGTCGCGCTATGCCGGGTAACGAGAAAAAAGGCGGCAAATATGTAAACACCTCCGACACACCCGTATTTAAAAAGAGTCACAATATGTATGCTCTTAATTTTGCTAAAAAGGTGTGCGCCGAAAGGGCAATTCTGGTTGAGGGCAATATGGACGTTATCGCTCTGCATCAGGCAGGCTTTGAAAATGCTGTGGCGGCGCTTGGCACCTCCTTTACTGACGAGCAGGCAAGATTGCTCGGCCGTTACACGAAAGAGGTTGTCGTTACTATGGATGCCGACGAAGCCGGTGAAAAGTCGACCGACAGAGCAATGAAGATATTGAGCAGGGCAGGTGTAGATGCAAGGATATTGCGTTTGCCTGAATGTAAGGACCCTGACGAGTTTATTAAGAAAAACGGTGCGGCAAGGTTTGAAGCCTTGCTTGACGGCGCTATTAGTGATATTGATTACCGTCTATATACCGCCGCCAAGAATATTGACTTGGATGCGGCTGATGGTAAACTGCAATATTTAAAAAACGCCTGTGCCGTGTTGGCAGAGCTTAACGACCCGATAGCAGTTGACCTTTATGCAGGCAAGCTTTCGGTTAAGTACGGCACCGCTAAAGATGTGCTTATTAAAGAGGTTAACAGAATTCAGGAGTATAAAAACCGCCAAAACACAAAAAAACAACTTGAGGGTATTGTTGTTCCGCGTATAAATAAGGATGCAATTAATCCTCAGAAGCAACAGTATCGCAGGGCGGCGGCGGCAGAGGAATCGGTTATATCGGTACTCATAAAGCATCCCGATTTGTATGAAAATACGGTTGATAAGCTAACAGAGGATGATTTTATTACTGATTTCAATCGAAGGCTTTACAGTAAGCTTGTTAGTATTATATCAACGGGACATGCCTTTGATTTGGTGCTTTTAAGTGGCGAGTTTACGCCTGACGAAATTGGCCACGTAACCAAAATGCTGACGCTTGGAATTGGTAATACTAATCCCGAAAAGGAATTAAATGACAGTATTAAGGTTATTTTACAAGAAAAATCTGCAAGAGAAAAGCAGGCCGTGGGCGATTTGCCCGATGATGAGTGGGCGGCGGCTATGAAGCAGATGTTTAATAAAAACAACAAGTAAAAAGGGGATTTGAAAATGGAAGAAGTAAAAAAGGGAACTAAAACCAAAAAGAATGCTAAGGCAGTAGAAATCGAAAACGAGGTTGCCGAGCAAGAGGATGGATATTTAGAGGACAGTTATACTAAACCCGATACCAAGGACGGTTATCTTGACATTGACGATGCCCCTGAAAATCTTGAAAATTTAGAGGAAGAGCCTCCGCTTTTGGATTTAGACTTTATCGAGCCTTCTGAGGAAGAACTTAAAATGACCGAGATTGAGGACGTCGACAAGCTGGAAGAAACCGTTATGTCGATGGATACCATCTCGCTTGATGATCCTGTTAAAGTTTATCTAAAGGAAATTGGTCGTGTGCCGTTGCTTACACCCGATGAAGAAATAGGCCTTGCCAAGAAAATCGGTGAGGGTGACGATAATGCTAAAAAGCGTTTGACCGAAGCCAACCTTCGTCTTGTTGTCAGCATCGCCAAGCGTTACGTCGGCAGAGGAATGCATTTCCTTGACCTTATTCAAGAGGGTAATGTGGGTCTTATCAAGGCTGTTGAAAAGTTTGACCATACTAAAGGCTTTAAGTTCTCGACCTATGCTACTTGGTGGATTCGCCAGGCCATTACCCGCGCTATTGCCGACCAGGCAAGAACCATAAGAATTCCTGTTCATATGGTTGAAACCATCAACCGTCTTAAAAAGATACAGAGTCAGCTGCTTCACGAAAATGGCCGTGAGCCTAGCGAGGAGCTTATAGCCGAAAAAATGGAAATGTCGGTAGAGCGTGTACGTGAGATTATGCGTGTCGCTCAGGAGCCCGTTTCGATGGAAACTCCTATCGGTCCCGAGGAAGACAGTAGGTTGATGGATTTTATTCGTGATGAGGATGCTTTAGCGCCCGACGATGCCGCATTAAAGACCATTACCAATGAGGATATTGACGAGGTACTTAAAACGCTTACTCCCCGTGAGGAAGCCGTTATTCGTCTGCGTTTCGGACTTAAAGATGGCAGATGCCACACTCTTGAGGAGGTTGGTACCGAGTTCCACGTAACACGTGAGCGTATCCGTCAGATTGAGGCAAAGGCCTTGCGCAAGCTTCGTCACCCCGTAAGAAGTAATCGTTTTAAGGATAGATAATGGGGGGAATTTAATTGAAATACACATATAATACTATCGGCACCTGCTCAAGACAGATTGTGTTGGACGTTGAGAATGACGTTTTGCAGTCGGTTGAGTTTTACGGCGGCTGCAATGGAAACCTTAAAGGTATATCCTCGCTATGCACAGGTATGCAGATAGACGATATAATTGAAAAATTGGAGGGTATCAGGTGTGGCTTTAAAGCAACGTCCTGTCCCGACCAATTAGCACAAGCTTTAAAGGCATATAAGGAACAATAATTTTTACACAAAAAGGTAAGTGATAAAAATGTTTGACGAAGATATAAAAATTGCCGAACCGGGAAAAATTAAGAGTACTGCGTCAAGTTCCGATAAAAACAAAGGCTCACTTCACGAGGAATATAGCCGACAAAGCTCCAAGGGCAACACCGAAAAGGCCAAGGCTTTGGGTAAAGCTTTAGCCGATAGCGTTATTGAAAATCTTAACGCCTTTGCCGCCGAGGACGAGCAGCAAAGCATCGATATGCAGATGCAGAAGGGTGTTTTGATGACCTTTGCCGCTACCGTTGGTATTGAGGCGGAGTTTACAAGCTCGGTCGTTTCTCAAGCCGCCAAAAACAGCTTTAACAGTGAGCTTGAAAAAATTTCACCTATGCTTTACAAGGCAGTGGGTGATTCGGGTGCGTTCTCTTTTTACTACCTGGCTTACCGCAGAGGTACAGAGGTTGACCGTCGTATCGGTCAGACCTTTGCTATGCTTTGCTCACACGACGGCGACCCTGTTTATCAGGAGTTGGGTGAGGCCATTTATTGTTGGTTTGCATCCAAAACAGAAAAATATATAAAAAATGCCGGTATTACCGACTAATGTTTAATATGGGAGGATATTATTATGAAGGTTACAAAAGAAATGTGTGTTGGAGATGTTCTTGATTTTGATGCAGGTACTGCTCAGTTTTTCTTTGAGATAGGCATGCATTGTCTTGGCTGTCCTGCTTCAAGAGGCGAGTCTATTGAGGATGCCTGCAAGGTTCACGGAACAGACTGTGATGCGCTTGTCAACAAAATTAACGAATATTTAGCCAACAAATGAGTTGTGACGCAAGACTATTAAGGATAGCAGAGATGATACGCATTGGTGACCGCGTGGCCGACATTGGCACCGACCATGCGTATCTTCCTATTTATCTTATAAAAAACAAAATCTCACCCAAAGTATATGCCTGCGACGTTTCGGACGGTCCTTTGGAGAACGCAAAAGAAAACATTGAGAGGACGCATACACCTAATATAGAGCTTCGCAAGGGTGATGGTATTGCCGCCGTAAACTGTGACGAGGTAGACACCGTTGTCATTGCCGGTATGGGCGGCGATTTGATTATTAAGATTTTGCAGTCGTCTGCCTGGATAAAGAACGATAAGTATGAGCTTATTTTACAGCCTATGACCTCGGCTGAGGATTTGCGCCGTTTTCTTTTGAATGAAGGCTTTTGTGTCACTGAGGAAAGAGCGGTTAAATCGCAAGGCCGAATTTACAGCGTTATTAAGGCTACCTTTTGCGCGGTAAACAGGTCGTGCAGTCCGCTTTTTTATTATATCGGGAAGCTTGGCGAAAACATGGGTGAAGAGGAACGTGAATACATAATGCGTAAGCGCCGTATACTTTCAACCTTGGCTGACGATATCAAGAATGTTGAAGCGCAACGCGAAAAATACACAAGAATAATAAGCGTAATTTCGGAAATTGACGCTGTTTTGAGAAAATGAGTATAGACGGAATATTTTTGGCAAAACTGAAAACCGAGCTTGAGTGCACCTTGCAAAATACTCGAGTAGAAAAAATACACCAGCCTTCTAAAGAGGAGCTGGTTGTTTTGCTACGCTCATTTCACGAAAGCCACCGTCTGCTTATACAAATTCGCCCCTCGTCTTTTAGATTGGGACTTGTTGAAGCAGGGTATGAAAACCCTGCCGAGCCGCCAATGTTCTGTATGCTTTTAAGAAAGCATCTTTCGGGCGCCAAATTTTCACATATCGAGCAGTCGGGCTATGAGCGAGTACTGTCGATTTGCTTTAACGCTATAAACGAGATGGGCGACCCTGTCTTGCTAAAGCTTGTGGTTGAGCTTACGGGCAAACAGACGAATATTATTTTTGTCGGACACGACGGCAGGATAATCGACTGTGTCAGAAAATCCGATATTGAAACTTCGTCAAGATTAATTCAACCGGGCGCTAAATATGTTTATCCGGAAAAGCAAAATAAGGCAGATATTTTAAATGTCGACACAGCCTTGCTTGTGGATATAATATGTGCAGAACAAAGCCCTATTGCAAAAAGGCTCGTAGCTGTTTTAGACGGCGTTTCGCCCTTGATAGCTCGTGAATTGGTGACTTTATCTGGTATTGATACCGAGCGCTTGGCTAACGAGCTTACTCAGGCAGAAAGGCAAAGCTTAGCCAACACAATAGAAAAATTCAAAGCCGAATTTATTAGCTTTAAATCGGTTGCGGTTTACGATAAAAACGGCATTCCGTTTGAGTTTTCGTATATGCCGATAACACAGTACGGTGCTTCTGCAAAAGCGGTGGAGTTTGAAAGCTGCTCAAAATTGCTTGACACTGTATTTTCGGAGCGTGACAAACAAGAACGTATCAGAAGCTTTGCGAGTGATTTGGTAAAGCTTTTAAATAATATGCATAATCGCGTTCAAAAAAAGACAAATATCAGAAAAAAAGAGCTAGAAATGTGCCAAAACGGTGAAACCTTCCGTATTTTTGGTGAACTGTTAAAGGCAAATTTATATAATATTCAAAAAGGCGCGCCTTATGTCGACGTTCAGAATTTTTATGACCAAGAGCTTAAAACGGTGCGTATACCACTTAATACAGCCTTGTCACCGGCACAGAATGCCCAAAAATATTTTAAGGAATATAAAAAAAGCTGTACTGCCGCCACCTTGTTGGGTGACCTTATTAAAGAGAGTGAGGCAGAGCTTGAGTATATAAAAAGCGTTATGGATGAGCTTTCGAGGGCGACCTCGGTTGCTGATTTGAAGGAAATCAGGCAGGAGCTTGTACTGTCGGGGTACTTAAGGCAGTCGTTTGCCACAAAGCAAAAACAGGCACCGTCTAAGCCTATTGAAACTGTTTCACCCGATGGGTTTAGGGTCCTTGTCGGCCGAAACAACCGACAGAATGACGAATTAACGTTGCGCATTGCCGAAAAGACGGATATGTGGTTTCATACCAAAAACATTCCCGGCTCACACGTAATTGTAAAAACAGAGGGTAAAGAGCTGCCCGAAACTACCGTTATGTTTGCGGCAAAATTGGCGGCGCTTCATTCTAACGCGGCGCAATCATCCTCTGTTCCCGTTGATTATACCGCCGTAAAATACGTTAAAAAACCTGCCGGCGCAAAACCGGGTATGGTTATTTATAAAGCCAATAAGACTATATTTGTAACACCAGGGGAGTGATTTAATGAAAATCGGAGTATCAACTGCAAGTCTTTATCCGTTAGAAACCGAAAAAGCTTTACAGCTACTCTGCGAAAACGGGGTTGACTGTACCGAGATTTTTATTAATAGCCCAAGCGAAACGACAAATGAGTTTATAAACAAACTGGTTGCGATAAAAAATCAGTATAAAATTGAGGTTGTGTCAATACATCCGTGTGGCTCGGTGTGTGAACCCTTTTTCCTTTTTTCAGATTACTACCGCCGTTTTTTAGATTACGCCGAATATTATAAAAGGTTTTATTTGGCAGCGCAGGCTTTGGACGCAAAATATGTTGTATTGCACGGTGACAGCGTGCTTGGAAAGCTGCCGATGGAGGAGTATTGCCGTCGACTTATGCTTTTAAATGACGAGGCGCAAAAATACGGCGTGACTATAACGCATGAGAACGTAAATAATTTCCGTGCAAGTAAGCCCGAGCTTATAAAGGAAATTAACCGCCACACAGATGGCAAAATGCAGTATACCTTTGATGTCAAGCAGTCGGTAAGGGCAGGCTTTACACCGCAAGAAATTTTTGACTGTATGGGCACACAGGTGGTTAATGTGCATATAAGCGACCATAATTCTTATAAAGATTGCCTCTTGCCCGGTAAGGGAGATTTCGACTTTTTGGCGCTTTTTAATAGCTTAGAAGCACAAAAATTTGACGGAGCTTGTCTTGTTGAGGTATACAATAATGCCTATTCGACCTATGATGAGTTGTTCGGCTCCTATAATTTTGTGAAAAATATTCACAAAATCCGTTGACATACGAATAAAAGATGTTATAATAATCCTGTAAGACGATGACATGAACCGAGGTGTGACAGGTGTCCCAAATATGCAGGATAAGTAAATCGTATACTTTAATAACGTCATCATGGTATGAAGACGGTCAAATGGTGACCGAATATGGTGTTTTATATAAAGTTCAAAAGGAAAGAAAGTTCTTTTTTACTTTATCAAATGACCGTGAAAAGATAGATAAGCTTATCGGCATACTGAATGACCATTCGGTTGAGCTATGTCATTTTGAGGAAATAGCGCAGGATTTTCTGTGCAAATAAAATTTTATAAAAAACAACCCCGCCTGAATTCAGGCGGGGTTGCGTTAGTTATAATTTAAAAATCCAAGCAAAGTCTTGTTGAAACAAACGGCCTTACAAAATTGTCGGCGGCGGCAACGTGTAAGGGATGGATAGCATAGCCTTTAAGTGCAGCTTCATCAACAAAGGAGCTGTCAAGCATCATATCAGCGTTTGAAGAGGGGAGCTTTTTGGTAATAACCTTAATATCCAAAAGTCCGTCAATGTTGCCTTTTAGTGCTTCCAAGGCTTTCTTTGCATCGGCGGCAATTTTCAGCTTTTCTTCTGCAGAGTATTCGTCTTTAATTTGCCATAAAATAACGTGTTTTACCATATTTAAAACTCCTTAAAATTAGTTTTTGTGATGTTAAAACAATACCATAGAATATATAAAAAGTCAATCTTGCATGTAGTTGCAAACAATAAAAAAATGTGCTATTATATTTCAAATAAATGTAAGCCTTGGAGGATGCTATGAGAGATGTAGCCGTTATTGGCGGCGGTGCCGCAGGAATGTGCTTTGCCATTATGTTGAAGCAAAAACTGAATGACGCTTCGGTCACGGTGTATGAAGCGGCTGACCGTGTGCTAAAAAAGGTTTTAATAACAGGCAATGGCAGATGTAATATAGCAAATATCAATCTTGATGCAAGCCGTTATCACGGTGATGTAGATTTTGCAAAAAAAACATTGGCGTCCTTTGGCTTTGAAGCACAAAAGGAGTTTTTTGACAGTATCGGTGTACTGTTTGCTCAAGAGGATGAGGGCAAAGTATACCCAATGTCAAAGCAGGCAGGCAGTGTTGTTGACGCTTTGCGCTTTGCTGCTGACGAATATGGTGTTGAGCTTTTGACAAATTCAAGGGTTGCTGAAATTAAGAAAACCGATAATGGCTTTTCGGTGCTGTGCAACGGCCAAAAAGCAGAATATAAAACGGTTGTAATTGCCTGTGGTGGTAAAGCCGGCGGTAAGCTCGGAACAGAGGACGGATACACGATTTTAAAATCATTCGGTCATAAGATTGAAAAAATATTCCCTGCAATAGTACAATTAAAGACCGAAACCGAGTTGGTACGACAGCTTAAAGGCATTAAGGTAATGGCAAATGTGACGCTCTCGAAAGACGGGCAAAGCCGTACCGAGTACGGTGAACTGCTGTTTACCGACTACGGTATTTCTGGCCCACCTGTTTTGCAGGTTTCCCGATTGGCAAGGGGTGAAACGGCGACGGCTTCGCTTGATTTGTTGCCCTTTATGTTGGCCGAAGACATACGGTTGGAAATTATAAAAAGATGCAAGGCTCATCCGTCAAGACAGTGCGCAGAGTTGTTTACAGGCTTCTTGAACAAGCGTCTTGGTCAGGTGTTGCTTAAAAGATGTAATATTGATTTAAACGGCTGCTTGTCAGACCTTACCGAAAGGCAAATCTGCGTTTTGGCAGAAAAAATTAAATGCTGGACCCTTAACGTTACGGGCAATGGTGGTTTTGAGAATGCACAGGTAACGGCAGGCGGTGCTCAAGCTTCGCAGTTTTTTGAAACCTGTATGTCTAAAAAAGCCAAAGGGTTGTTTGCTATTGGAGAAGTATTGGACGTTGATGGTGATTGCGGCGGATTTAATTTGTCGTTTGCTTGGGCAAGTGCTAATGCGGCGGCAAACGGAGTTACCGGCTTTTTAAAGGAAAACAGTTAAAATGATAATTATCAGAAATATAAAGGCGCCCATAACGGCAGATTTTAGTGATATAAAGGCACTGTTCACGTCTTTAACCAATATCAGACTGTCAAATCAAGCTTGTGTTCAACTGTATAAAAAGGCGATTGACGCTCGTAAAAAGGAAAACATCACCTTTAATATTGCCTTTACAGTCAGTGACGATAAGAACGAACAAGCCCTTTTAAAATTGCTCAAAAGATTTGATGCTCAAAGTTATGTAGAGCCGCAGTATTTTTATCAAAAATGCACACAGTTGGCCAAAAGACCGATAGTTGTAGGCTTTGGCCCTGCAGGTATGTTTGCTGCATTAAGCTTGGCAAAGGCAGGACTTAACCCCATTGTTTTAGAGCGCGGTGCTGATGCTGATACGAGAAAACGCGACGTTGATAATTTCTTTTATAACCGTGTTTTTTCTGAACGCTCGAATATTCAGTTTGGTGAGGGCGGAGCAGGTACTTTTTCGGACGGAAAGCTCAATACAGGCATTAAGGATGTTCGCATAAGGCACGTTTTGAAAACCTTGGCATCTCATGGCGCGGGGGATAAAATTCTGTATGAAGCGCGGCCGCACGTTGGTACCGACGTTTTGATAAACGTTGTGAAATCTATAAGACAAGAAATTATTTCGCTTGGCGGCGAGGTGCTTTTCAACCACAAGTTATTAGGGCTTAATATAAAGAATAATAAGGTTTGCTCTGTGACGGTTGAAGCCTTAGACGGCGTAAAAGAGTTTCAATGCGACAAGATTTTGCTGGCGGTTGGACATTCGGCAAGGGATACCTTTTTAATGCTTAAGCAAAGCAATATCAATATGGAGCCTAAAGCTTTTGCTGTTGGTGCAAGAATAGAGCATCTGCAGGAAAATATAAACAAGGCGCAGTATGGTAAATTCTGGAATTGCGAGACACTCGGTGCGGCAGATTATCATTTGGCGACCCATCTCGAAAACGGCAGGGGAGTGTTCAGTTTTTGTATGTGCCCGGGCGGTGAGGTGGTCAATGCATCCAGCGAAAACGGTGGTATTACCGTCAACGGTATGAGCAACAGCCACCGCGATGGTCTTAACGCAAACGCCGCTTTGCTTGTGGGTGTTGACGTTGAGGACTATTATAAGGGCGACGTTTTAGACGGAATGTATTTTCAGCGTCAAATTGAAATAAAAGCGTTTGAGGTTGGTAACGGTCTGCCGGTTTCTCAATACGTTGGTGACTTTTTGAATAATGGTAAGCCGCAGAAAACGGTGTTGCCAAGCGTTAAAACGGGCTCTGCCTTTGCTGATATTGATAAAGTCTTGCCCACGTTTATAACCGATGCGCTTAAAGAGGGTATAGTACTGCTTGACAGAAAGCTTAAAGGCTTTGCTGACCCTTCGGCAATTCTTACAGCACCCGAAACCCGTAGCTCGTCGCCCGTGCGTATATTAAGGGACGACAAAGGTGTGTCGTCGATAGACGGCGTATACCCGTGCGGTGAGGGAGCAGGGTATGCAGGAGGAATAACATCAGCCGCAGTCGATGGACTTAAAGCGGCCGAAAAAATCATATTGTCTTTAAAAAGTTAGAAATTCTGCTTATCAACACTAAAAAATCACCTATAATTAAGCAAAATAATACGCAAAATTGCAACAAATCTACAATATAGAAAAAAATCGTGTTAAAAAATAAACAAAGTACTTGCAAATTCATTCAAATAAGGTTAAAATACTATTGCAAATTTTTTTAGGAGGTAACTCTAATGGTTAAAGTTGCTATTAATGGTTTTGGCCGTATTGGCCGTCTTGCTTTCCGCCAGATGTTTGGCGCAGAGGGTTATGAGATTGTTGCTATCAACGATCTTACCAGCCCCGCTATGCTTGCTCATCTTCTCAAGTACGACTCTGCTCAGGGCCGCTATGCTCTCGGCGATACAGTTGTTGCAGGTGAAGACAGCATCACTGTAGACGGAAAGACTATTAAAATCTATGCAGAGAAGAACGCTGCAGATCTCCCTTGGGGTGAAATCGGTGTTGACGTTGTTCTCGAGTGCACAGGTTTCTACTGCTCAAAAGAAAAGTCACAGGCACACATCGATGCAGGTGCTAAGAAGGTTGTTATTTCTGCTCCCGCAGGTAAAGACCTTCCCACTATCGTTTACAGCGTAAACGAAAAGACTCTTACTAAAGAGGATACAATTATTTCGGCTGCTTCTTGCACCACCAACTGTCTTGCTCCTATGGCAGATACTCTTAACAAGTATGCTCCCATTCAGAGCGGTATCATGACAACTGTTCATGCTTTCACCGGCGACCAGATGGTTCTTGACGGTCCTCACAGAAAGGGTGACCTTCGTCGTGCACGTGCAGCTGCTTGCAACATCGTTCCTAATTCTACCGGTGCTGCAAAGGCTATCGGCCTTGTAATTCCTGAGCTCAACGGTAAGCTCATCGGTTCTGCACAGCGTGTTCCGGTTCCGACCGGTTCTACCACCATTCTTGTTGCTGTTGTTAAGGGCAAGGATGTTACTGTTGAAGGCATCAATGCAGCTATGAAGGCAGCTTCTTCTGCTTCCTTCGGCTACACTGAGGAGCAGCTCGTTTCTTCTGATATCATCGGTATCACCTACGGCTCACTCTTTGATGCTACTCAGACAATGGTTACTAAGATTGATGATGACACCTATCAGGTACAGGTTGTTTCTTGGTACGATAACGAGAACTCCTACACCAGCCAGATGGTTCGTACAATCAAGTACTTCGCAGAGATCTAATAAAAGCTTCTTTAAGCCCTCGGCTTTTAAGCTGAGGGCTTTCTTTGTTTTTTGGTTGCATTTTATAGGTGCTTATGGTATAGTTGCTTGGGGTGATATTTAATGAAAAGAATATTGATTTTGATTTTAATAGCTGTAATGACAATGGGCTTGTTTTGCGGCTGTAAAAGCTCAAGCAGTGATAATCCTACCTCAAATCAGAGTACTTCTGCACAGGAGGAAATTGATTTTGTGCAACAAGGCTTTGAGGTTGTATATCCGAAGGAAAATGAGACGGTTAAGCAGCAACCGGTGAAATACTTAAAACTGTAAAGAAAAATTTAGACAAGACACTTGCACGTGATGATGACAGCAAGGAAATCAGTCCGAATGGTGAAATTTTGGTAGGCTTTACAAATCGACCTGAATCAAGGCAGATTTACAACCTGCTCTTAGAATCGGGCAAGGGTAGAGAAACCGAGTATGTTATTGCCTATGTGAATGGAAAAATAATTATAAACGGTTTATCAGACGGGGCTATAAAAAAAGCAGTTGAAGTGTTTGTCGAAAAATATTGTGGTACCGGTAAAATGATGTCTAACGACAAAGTGATAAATGCTGATACATCAACAAACTATGCAGATTTAATGCTTAACGGTGTTTCGTTAGGCCATTATAAATTTGTACTTCCACGGTTTAATACATCTTACATAACCTTGCGCAAGGTACAGCAGCTTTGTGATATGCTTAATCAAAAGGGCGGATATGTTATTCCTATTATAAGGGACAACGTTGCTGCTGTGAATGAGTATGAAATAATTGTTGGCGATTGTGACCGTCAAGGCGTTACTAAGGTTCAAGAGTTTGAAAATTATAATATAAGCAATAACGGAAAAACCATTTTCATCAACGGTGGTAGAAATTATTCTATCGCCTATGCATTAGAAACCTTAATTGCTAGTTTTAACTATAATAACGTGTTAACGGTACAAAACGATTCGGGAACATATAGCAGTGCAGAATGTGACTATAAGCTTGTTTGGACTGACGAGTTTGAAACACTTGATTTGGATACATGGAGTTGCTTAAATCATATTGATACGAACTATGGTAATTGGTATGGAAAGGGAACGGCGCGTTCTTCAGCGTATGAAAACCTACATGCCGAGGACGGAAAGTTGTATCATATTGCCACTTATGATGAAGAGAATTTTTACGGTACATATGCAAGCACTGCACAGTCTTTAAACTTCGTTTACGGATTTATGGAAATTTCTTCAAACGTTGCTGACGGTGACGGAATTTGGGGTGCATTTTGGACATACGGCCGTGATCTTGACCATCTTGAATTCGATATAATGGAGTGTTGGAGCGGCGCTCATTATTACGTCAATTATATACACGAGTTTAAAAATCGTATTAATGTTATTCCTGAAGCAGGCGAGCCGATGCAATACGTTACGCGTGATGGAAATTATGATTGGGACGATTGGACTTCTGACTGGAGTGGCGGCAAATATCCTTGGCTTGATACGTCAACTAATTTGTTTGACGATATGCATACCTTCGCGTGTGAGTGGGATGAGCAAAAGGTTTCCTTCTACCGTGATGGAACAGAAACCTTGAGACACAATTATTTAGGTACTGAAAATGAAGAGCTTTACTCAAAGCCGCAGTACTTTATTTTGAGTTTGCTTGTTGGTTCGAATTATAATGATATACCTGATGATCAGGATGCTGAATCGGGTCAGAAAAAGCCCAAGCTGGATGCGGAATATTGGACCAATGGTAGAAACACATGGACGATTGAGTATCTGCAGTTGTTCCAAAAAGAAGGTTCTTATTTAAAATTAGGAAAATAAAAAAAGAAACACCTTGTTGTATTAACAACAAGGTGTTTAAATTTGCGTTATTTTATCAATAATAGTTAAGCGTTTACTTGACATAAGTTTTAAGGTGAGGTAAAATATATACTGTATAAATGTGTAATTTTGTAAATTTATCTATATATTTGAAATCATTACATATAAATTATTAAGTAATTTAAAGGAGTTTATTTAATGGCAACTAATATGAATAAAAGTGCCGAAAGCAAGTATACAAAAAATAGTAGTAAGACAGTCAAGAAAAACGCAGATTATAAGCCTGCAAAAAGCAAAACAGGTAAGAACTACACAAGCAAGTCGAAAACACCCAAAAAGCAAGTTCCTCAAAAGCCGCTTCGCATAACACCGCTTGGCGGCATTGGTGAAATCGGTAAAAATATTACCCTTTACGAATATGGCGAGGATATGTTTCTTGTTGATTGCGGTATGTCCTTTCCTGATGAGGAAATGCTGGGTATTGATATAGTAATTCCTGATTTTAGTTATGTTGTAAAGAACATTGAAAAGATTAAGGGCCTTGTAGTAACACACGGCCATGAAGACCATATCGGTGCCATTCCGTATCTTTTGAAGGAGTGCAATATTCCCGTTTACGGTACCGCTCTTACAATCGGTCTTATCGAAGGTAAGCTTTCTGAACACAAATTGCTTGACAGCGCAAAGTTAAGTGTTGTAAAACCCGGTCAAACGGTTAAGTTCGGCGCCTTCTCGGTCGAGTTTATTCACGTAAACCATTCCATTCCCGATGCGGTTGCCTTTGCGGTGCATACTCCTATTGGTACCGTTGTTCAGACGGGTGACTTTAAGATTGATACAACTCCCATTGATGGCGAGTTTATTGATATTGCCCGCTTTGCCGAGCTTGGGAAGAGCGGCGTTTTAGCCCTTTTGTCAGACTCGACCAATGCTGAAAGACCGGGCTTTACCCCGTCGGAAAGCATTGTGGGTGAGTCGTTTGCCAATCTTTTCAAAAAGGCAGAAAATAAGCGTATTATCGTTGCAACCTTTTCTTCAAATACCCACCGCGTTCAGCAGATTATTGATGAAGCCGTCCATTGCGGCCGTAAGGTAGCAGTTTTGGGCAGAAGTATGCAGAACGTTGTGCAGGTTGCGAGTGAGTTAGGGTATCTTACAATCCCCGAGGGTGTTCTTATAGATATTGATATGATTAAGAAATACACCCCCGAACAGCTGGTAATTATTACAACCGGTAGCCAGGGTGTGCCTATGTCGGCTCTGCATAGAATGGCCTTCGGAGATCATAGAAAGGTTGCTATAGGCCCCGGAGATTTTATCATAATATCTGCAACACCTATCCCCGGTAACGAAAAACTGGTTACTAAGGTTATTAATGAGCTTTTAAAATTAAAGGCGCAGGTTGTTTACGAAAAAATGTATGACGTTCATGTTTCGGGACACGCCTGTCAGGAAGAGCTTAAGCTTATGCTTAATATAGTCAAGCCTAAGTTCTTTATACCCGTTCACGGTGAGCAAAAGCATTTGTCTAAACACGCCTCTTTGGCACTTGCCACAGGTGTTGACGAAAAAAATATTCTTATTACGTCGATAGGTAATGTTATTGAACTGACACAAAACAGTATGAAGGTGGTTGACACTGTGCCGGCCGGCAGTGTTTTGGTTGACGGCTTTGGTGTCGGTGACGTCGGTAATATCGTTCTGCGTGACCGTAAGCATTTGGCAGAGGATGGCATAATGGTGGTTGCCGTATCGGTAGATAGTGTAACAAGAGAGGTAATTTCAGGACCTGAATTTATCACACGCGGTTTCGTGTACGTTAAAGAGGCCGAGCGACTTATCGACGACGCCTATAACGTTGCCTGTGACGTTTTGGAAAAGTGCTATATCAATAATGTGCGCGATTGGAACACCGTAAAAGCACGTCTTCGTGATGGCCTTTCAAGATTTCTTTACGAGCAAACCGGACGCAGTCCGATGATACTTCCCGTTATATTGGAAATCTAAAATATAAGATAATAGATACAACTTCACAAAGGAGATGCATCTTATGAAAAAAATATGGAACGTAGGAAGAATTTTTCTTCTTTTTATCCTCATTCTTGCGGTAAATATTCCGGTGATTTGGTTTTTTAGCGATTATGCCTTTGAAATTTCAATAGGACTTACCGCTTTGGGTGCAGTAATTTCGATATTCTCGCTTTTGGGTTTGCACACAAATATCGGTAAAATAATTTCGGGCGTAACGGCAGGTATGTCGACTGCACAGTCAAAAGCCTTGAACGAACTTAAAATACCGGTGCTTATTTCTACCGATGCAGGTGAGATTGTTTGGTATAACCCCGAGTTTGAGGCAAGTGTTGCCAATGCGGCAATGCTTGTCGGCAAAACCACCGAGGACGTTTTTGGTAGCAATTTCAACAATAGTATTGAAAGTGTGAAAAACACACAGATTACCGTATCGGACAAGATTTTTGAGGTAGCTTCTTCAGAGGTTGACGGTTCGGGCACACCGCTTCGCATTTTCTATTTGTTTGAAATAACTGAGCTTAAAAAGATTGCTCACGAATATGAGCAGACTCGTCCTGTTGTAGCCCTTGTTGCTATTGACAATATCGATGAAATCACTAAAAACGCTAAAGATAGCGAAATTGCATCCTTTAGAGGTGAAATTCAGCGCCGTATAGAAAAATGGTGTACCAACATAGACGGTATCTGCCGTAAACTTTCGGGCGACCGGTATATGTTAGTTTTGGATGAGCGTTGCTATGCTAAAATCAGTAGTGACGGCTTCGGCGTGTTGGACAGTGTGCGTGAATTAAAATTCGGCGACAGCTCGGCAACACTTTCTATCGGTATCGGTCAGGGTGGTGGAAGCCTTAGTACCTGTGAGGAAATGTCTGCTCAGGCGCTTGATATGGCGCTTGGTCGCGGTGGTGACCAGGTTGTTGTTAAGATGCCTAATAATGAGTATAAGTTCTACGGCGGTGTTTCGGGCGCTATTGAAAAGCATAACAAAGTCAGAGCCCGTATTATTTCTAATACGTTGATGAACCTTATAAAATCAAGCAGTAACGTTGTTCTTATGGGACACCGTTCGGCCGACTTGGATAGCTTTGGCGCTTGTCTTGCGCTTTCAAGTGCCGTAACTATGCTTGGTAAAGAGGCATATATAGTTATGGATAAAAACACGTCTATGGCTATGTCGCTTTATAATCGTGCCGAGGTGCTTGAGTCTAATATCAACGTTATGACCGGCAATGAGGTCTTGCCGATAATTGATAAGGAAACCTTGCTTATTATTACCGATGTTCATCGTCCTTGCTTCCTTGATTCAACCGAGGTTTATGAAAGATGTAATAATATCGTGGTTATCGACCATCATCGCAAATCGGTAGACTTTATAAGCGATACCGTTATTACTTATCACGAAACTGCCGTTTCGTCCACCTGTGAAATGGTGACCGAAATGCTGCAGTATATGTGTCCTAAGAGTGTCGGTCAGCTTGAGGCAGAGGCTTTGCTTTCGGGCATTATGCTTGATAGCCGTAATTTTGTGCTTAATACCGGCGTTCGTACCTTTGAGGCTTCGGCATTTTTGAGAAATCGTGGTGCCGACCCTGTTACAGTTAAAAAATTGTTTGCAAATTCTATGGAATCGTACAAGCTTCGCGCTAAAATTGTTGCTTCGGCAGAAGTTTACGACAACGACTGTGCGATAGCCGTTAACGACGTGCCCGACTCAAGCGGTCGACTTGCTTCAGCGCAGGCGGCTGATGAGCTGTTGGGTATTAAGGGCGTTGTTGGCTCATTTGTGCTTTGCCGCTACGGTAGTGAAATTAATATTTCGGCAAGGTCCTTCGGTGGAGCTAACGTTCAGGTCATAATGGAAAAATTAGGTGGCGGCGGTCACAGAACAATGGCTGCCTGTCAGCTTAAGGTCGATACCTTTGATGAGGCTCGCAAGCGCTTGAAAGAGGCTATTGACGAATATAAAAAGGAACTTAAAAAATAATCGAAAGGTTGATATAAATGAAGGTTATACTTACTGCAGACGTTAAAGGTCTTGGTAAAAAGGGTGAGCTTTGCAATGCTTCCGACGGCTACGCAAGAAACTTTCTGTTTCCTAAAAAGTTAGCAGTAGAGGCAAATGCAACTGCAATGAACGAGCTTAAAAACCGTGAGGCAGCTCAGGCTCATCATGTTGCCGAGGAAAAAGCCGCCGCATTAGCTGCTGCTAAAAAAATAGACGGCAAGCAGGTAGTTATTAAGGCTAAAGCCGGTGCAGGTGGAAAGCTTTTCGGCGCGGTTACCTCTAAAGAGGTTGCTGCCGAAATTACCAATAAGCTTGGCGTCAGTGTTGACAAGAAAAAGGTAAACATTGAAGATATAAAATCGTTTGGTGAATTTACCGCCGAGGTAAAGCTCTATAACGGAATTGTAGCAAAGGTTACCGTAAGGGTAGAGGAATAATAAAAAACTGCCTTGCAGTTTGTTAGGGGTGACATAATGGCAAAAGAGAATGTTAAGTTAGATTTTGAAGGAACCTCTCTGCCGTTTTCCAACGAGGCTGAACAGTCAGTACTCGGTGCAATACTTATTGATCCGCCAAGCATTAATATGGTGCTTGATAAATTACGTCCCGAACATTTTTATGTGCCGCAAAACCGTTGTATATACGAGGTGCTTTATACAATGGGTGCTGCCAACCAGACTATTGATTTTATTACCGTTTTGGAAAAAATAAAAGCAAGTAATCTGTTCGATTCGGCAGGCGGTAAGGCATATCTTACAAATATTGCTCAAAGCGTTCCCTCGTCGGCCAATATTACGACCTATGCCGATATTGTAAGAGAGCGTTTTTATACTCGTTCGCTTATAATTTCCTCGCGAGATATTATTGAGATGGCTTCAAGCGGCGCTACCGATGCCAATATGCTGCTTGAAACTGCCGAACAGCGTATTTATGAAATCAGACAGGGCCGAGAGGTTACCGGTCTTAAAAGATTGCGTGACGTTATCGAGAGCGAAACCTTTGTAAGACTTACTAAAATCAGCAATCCTGAAACAAGAAAGGAATATGTCGGTATTCCTACCGGCTTTTCCGAGCTTGATAAGGTTATTACCGGACTTAACCGTTCTGACCTTATAATTGTCGGCGCCCGTCCCGGTATGGGTAAAACGGCTTTTGCTCTTAACGTTGCAAGAAACGTTGCTGTTCAGTCGGGTAAAAAGGTTTGCTTCTTCTCACTTGAAATGAGCCGTGACCAATTAGCACAGCGTTTGCTTTCGAGTGAGGCTATGATAGAAAGCGGTAAAATGCGTACGGGTGATTTGTCGCTGGACGAATGGACAAGGCTAACTCAGGCAGGACAGAATCTGTCACAAGCACCCTTGTTTATTGATGAAACATCGGGTATTACCGTTCCTGAAATGAAGGCAAAATTGCGTCGTGAAAAAGACGTCGGTCTTGTTATCATTGACTACCTTGGACTTATGCAGTCGGCTAAGAGGACTGAAAACCGTGTTCAAGAGGTTAGTGATATAACCCGAAATCTTAAAATTATGGCTAAAGAGTTACAGGTTCCCGTTATGGTCTGCGCACAGCTTAGTCGTGGAACTGAGGTTAAGGGTAAATCTCACAAGCCTGCCTTGTCCGATTTGCGTGAATCGGGCTCTATCGAGCAGGATGCAGATATTGTTTTGTTTATGTATCGTGAAAAGTACTATCAAAATGAAAAAGATGATCCTAACGAGCAATTGGATGAACATAAGGCATTATGTATCGTCGCCAAAAACCGTCACGGCGGCCTTGGTGATATTAATCTTTATTGGGATCCCGAATATACACGTTTCTCAACGCTGGATGTGACAAGATAATGTTAAATTCAGTCAAAAAGGCGATAGAGCAGTATAAAATGCTTGACGGCGTGACAACCGTCACGGTTGCTTTATCGGGCGGAGCCGATTCAGTTGCTTTGCTACTTGTATTACTTGAATTGAAAAATCAATATGGATTTAACCTTAATGCAGCGCATCTTAATCATTGCTTGCGAGATAAAGAGTCCGATTCGGATGAGCTTTTTGTAAAAGAGCTTTGCAAAAATTTAGGTGTTGAGCTTTTTTGCGAAAAGGCCGATGTAAAAAAATACTCGCAGGACAATAAAGAAAGCATCGAGCTTGCGGCGAGAGAAATCAGGTATGCTTTTTTAAACAGGGTGGCAACGGGTGTTATTGCAACGGCCCATACCGCCAACGATAATATTGAAACGGTTGTTTATAATATGTCACGTGGTACAGGGTTAGACGGATTGTGTGGCATTCCTCCCGTAAGAGATAACATAATAAGACCGCTGATTTTTGCCGACCGAGAGCAGATTGAGGCCTATTGTACCGAAAAGGGAATTGAATTTGTTACCGATTCGTCTAATTTGAGCGATGATTATGCTCGCAACAAAATCAGACATAACGTAATCCCTGTGCTTCAGGGGTTAAACAGCGGTGCTGTCAAAAACTCCTCGGTTATGAGCCAAGGGCTACGGCAGGATGCCGAGCTTTTATCGCAAATAGCCAATGTGGAGTTTAATAAATGCTTAATCGGTGACGGTCTTGACGTGCAAAAGCTTTCACAACTGCACCCTGCCATTAAAAGCCGTTGCATTATTAAGCTTTATGAGCAGATGGTCGGTGTTACCCCCGAAAGACTTCATGTTGAATTAGTATGTGATATGATAGTCAAGGGCAAAAGTCGTCAGAGCGTGCAGAAGGATTTTTTTGCCAAAGTAAAAAGAGGCGTTCTCTTTTTCGAGAAAGAAGTCGAGGGTTCTAAAATCCCAACCGTTTGTGTGTGTGATAAGCTTCCCACTGTTATAAACGGGGTAGAAATTTCAAAATTTACATTAGAAAATGCAAAAAATACACCAATAATTAACAATTTATTATTAAAATCAGCAATAGATTGTGATAAAATATGTGGCAAATTGGTAGTGCGCGGTCGTTTGGACGGCGATAGCATAAAGCTTTCTACAAGAAAACTTACCAAAACCTTTAAAAATCTTTTTAATGAAAAAAAGATTGATATTGCCACAAGAAACACTTTGCCCGTTATTGCGGATGAAAAGGGCGTTGTATGGCTGTGCGGCTTCGGCGTTGACGAGCGTGTGGCGATAGATAAAACAACAAAAAATATTTTGGTTTTTAAAGTATCGGAAAATACCGATATAAAGGGGATATAATAATGAGTGTGATGGATAAAGATATAGAAAAGGTTTTGTTCAGTGAGCAGGACATACAAGAATTGGTGAAAAACTTGGGCGAAAAAATTTCCGCCGATTATAAGGACAAAAAGCTGTTGCTTGTAAGTGTGCTCAAAGGCTCGGTTGTTTTTATGGCTGACTTGATGAGAAGCATTACCATTCCGTGTGAGATTGATTTTATGGTTGTCTCGTCCTATGGCAGCGGAACTCAGACAAGTGGTAACGTCAAGATAATTAAAGACCTTAATATCGATATAAAGGATTACGATTTGCTTATAGTTGAGGATATTCTTGATTCGGGTGTTACACTTTCAACACTTAAAAGGATGCTCGAAGCAAGGAACCCTGCAAGCGTTAAAATCTGCACATTTTTTGACAAGCCCGAACGACGTGTTGCAGACATTAAGCCTGATTATGCCGGCTCTACCGTGCCGGATGAGTTTATTGTCGGATACGGACTTGACTTTGATGAAAAATACCGCAATCTTCCGTATGTTGGCGTCTTAAAGCGCGAATGTTACGAATAATTTTATCCTAAGAAGGAGTCACAAATGAAAAACGCAAAAAAGATACTGCTGTATATAGTTGTACCGCTTATACTTGTAATGGTTGTGGTAGGTGTATTATACAGCTCCGACAAGCAGGAAAAAACCGATTACTCGACCATTGTAGAGCTGGTACAAAACGGAGAGGTTAAGGAGTTTGAGCTTAACCTTTACAGCGGCAAGCTTGTTTATGTATTAAGAGACGATAGCAAGCATACCTTTACGGTGGCAAGCGCTAATATGTTCTGGCAGGACATAAAGGAAGAAATCAAGGCTTATAACGAAAAAATTGAAGCCGATGAAACCCTTACTGCCGAGCAAAAAGAGGAAAAAGATATAGATTATAACTACGAGTCGGGTAGCGAAACCTCTTGGCTTGTAGGTATGTTGCCGACATTGGCAATGGTAGGCTTGCTTATTCTTGCTATGGTCTTCCTTTCAAAGAGGATGAACGCCGCTATGGGTGGCGACAAGAGTATGACCTTCGGCAAGGCTCGTGTTAAAAAAGCAGAGGATGATAAGCGTAAGACCACCTTTGCTGACGTTGCAGGTGCCGATGAGGAAAAAGAGGAAATGTCCGAGCTTGTTCAGTTCCTTAAGGACCCAAAGAAGTTTAATGAGCTTGGCGCAAGAATTCCAAAAGGTGTGCTTTTGGTTGGCCCTCCCGGAACGGGTAAAACCTTACTTGCCCGTGCTGTTGCAGGTGAGGCGGGCGTGCCGTTCTTCTCAATTTCGGGCTCTGACTTTGTTGAGATGTTTGTTGGTGTCGGTGCTTCTCGAGTGCGTGACCTTTTTGATCAGGCTAAAAAGAATGCACCTGCCATTATCTTTATCGACGAGATTGATGCTGTCGGTAGACAGAGAGGTGCAGGTCTTGGCGGCGGTCATGATGAACGTGAACAGACCTTGAACCAGTTGCTTGTTGAAATGGATGGCTTTGGCGCAAACGAAGGTGTTATTATAATAGCCGCTACCAACCGTCCTGATATTCTTGACCGCGCATTGCTTCGTCCGGGCCGTTTTGACCGTCAGATTATGGTTAATTACCCCGACGTTAAGGGCAGAGAGGAAATATTGAAGGTTCATTCGAGAGGTAAGCCGTTAGGTCCCGACGTTGACCTTAAAACCATCGCTAAAACAACCTCCGGTTTTACGGGTGCAGACCTTGAAAACCTTCTTAATGAGGCTGCTTTGTTGGCTGCAAGAGCTGACCGCAAGGCTATTATTGAAAAGGATATCGAGGAAGCAACCATTAAGGTTATGATGGGTGCCGAAAAGAAATCAAGAGTAATAAAGGAAAAGGACAAGATGATAACCTCTTATCACGAGGCAGGTCATGCAGTCGTTTCGTATTTCTTACCCACACAGGACCCTGTTCATCAGATTTCGATTATACCTCGTGGTATGGCGGCAGGCTTTACGATGTATTTGCCTGAACAGGATAACGGTCATATATCCAAAACCAAGATGGAGGAGGATATTTGTTCATTGCTTGGCGGACGTGCAGCAGAGGAGCTTACTCAGGACGATATCTGTACCGGCGCATCTAACGATATTGAACGCGCAACCGAGTTAGCACATAATATGGTTACCAAGTTCGGTATGAGCGCAAAGGTCGGTCTTGTAAAGCTTGGTACAGGCAATAACGAGGTTTTCTTGGGACGTGATTTCTCGTCCACACCGAACTATTCCGAGAGTATGGCAGCCATTATTGACTCCGAGGTTCGTGATATCGTTATGCGTCAGTATGACAAGGCAAAGGATATTCTTAATAAGAATATGGAAAAAGTGCATAAGGTTGCACAGCTGCTCTTTGTCAACGAAAAGGTTGGCGGAGACGAGTTCAGAGCTATTATGGAAAACAGTGGCGAGGAACAGCAGTAAAATAATTTTTAGCCCCCTCAAACAGAGGGGGTTGTTTTTTTACGCTTGATTTTCACGGTTTAATGTGTTAAAATGTGAAAGTAGTTAAATGCGAAAGGATTTTTTGTTATGGATAAGTTTCGTAATGAGAACGTGGATTTTCTTTTCAAATCGGTTCTGACCTTAAAAAACCTTGACGAATGTTATGCTTTTTTTGAGGACATTTGCACCATTAAAGAGCTTCAGTCTATTGCGCAGCGTGTCGTTGTTGCCAAGATGCTTATTGATGGCAGGGTGTATAGCGAAATCGTTAAGGAAACGGGCGCAAGTACTGCAACAATTAGCCGCGTAAACCGTTCGCTCACTTATGGAAACGACGGTTATTCTATCGCGTTTAGCAGGCTGGAAGATACGAAATGAGTTACGAAAGTTTTGCGGCCTTTTACGATGCTCTGCAGTTGGATGTAGATTATGAAAAAAGGTCGGCCTATTTAATCGATTTGTTCAAAAAGTACGACCGACTGCCCACATTGGTGCTTGATTTGGCCTGTGGAACAGGCGGTTTTTCTTTGCAGTTGGCAAAATCCGGTATTGATGTAATAGGTGTCGATATGTCGGCAGAAATGCTTAATATAGCTCAAGAAAAGCTGAGAAATGCTGATTTGGAAGCACTGTTTCTTTGTCAAAAGGCAGAAGAACTTGATTTGTACGGAACGGTTGACGGCGCTGTCTGTTGTCTTGACAGCCTGAATCATATTACAGAGCCCGACAATTTTAAAAAGGCGATAGAAAAAGTATCTTTGTTTTTAGAACAGGGAAGATTATTCATTTTTGACCTTAATACCGAATACAAGCACCGTGAAATTCTGTCGGGCAGTACCTTTGTGTTGGATGAGGGCGACATTTATTGTGTTTGGGACAACTCTGAGTGTGACAAGAATGGTGAAATTGAGATTACACTTGATTTCTTTCAGAAAATGCCCGACGGCAGTTATGAGAGAAGCTCAGAGCAGTTTTGCGAAAGAGCGTATCCGACAAAATTTATAGAAAATAGTATTAAGTCAAGCGGTCTCGAGATTGTAGCGGTGTTGGGTGATATGAGTAACACTTCACCTGCTTGTGACGAGCAACGTGTAATTTATGTGACGAGAAAGGTTTAATTATGGGAAAGCTTATTAGATGTATAACCAGCGAGGGCGCCGTTATGGCAACCTGTGTTGATACTACCGATATTGTAAACGTTGCAGAAGGGTATCATAAAACCTCTGCGGTTGTAACTGCCGCGTTGGGCAGACTGCTTACGGCAACCTGCATGATGGGTAATATGCTTAAAGGTAAGGACGATTCTATTACTGTCCGTGTTGTAGGTGAAGGCGCTATCGGTAATATAGTTGCCGCCTCTGACAGCGAAGGTAACGTGCGTGGCTATGTTACTAATCCTGTTGTTGAACTGCCGCTTAACGATAAAGGTAAGCTCGACGTCGGTGGTGCGGTAGGTAACGGCACGCTGTACGTTATTAAGGATTTAGGTATGAAGGAGCCTTATGTTGGTCAGGTTCCGCTCACAACGGGCGAGATAGCCGAGGATATTACGGCTTATTATGCCATTAGCGAGCAGATACCCACCGTCTGTGCATTAGGTGTACTCGTAAATCCCGATTTAACCGTAAAATCGGCAGGAGGTTTTATTATTCAGCTGTTGCCCGGCGCTATTGAAAGCGATATAGAAAAGTTAGAGTCGGCAGTAAACGAGCTTCAGCCGGTTACTACTATGCTGTCACAGGGTAAAACACCTGAGGATATATTGGCAAAAGCACTCAAAAACTTTGAGTATGAGGTGCTTTATGAACAACAGGTTGAATATAAATGTAAATGTAGCCGCGAAAGGACCGAAAAGGCTATAGCAAGTATCGGAAACGACGATTTGCTCGAAATGGCCAATGATACAAAGAATACCGAAGTGACCTGCCATTTTTGCGATAAAAGCTATATTTTCACACCGGAAGAAATAAGAAAAATATTAACAGAAAAAAATAAAAAAAGTGATAAATAAGTGTTGACAAATCAAATTAGATGTGTTAATATATCATTCGTCGCCGGTGGTACAGTAGCCTACCGTACAGACGGGAGCATAGCTCAGCTGGGAGAGCATCTGCCTTACAAGCAGAGGGTCACAGGTTCGAGCCCTGTTGTTCCCACCAGAAGGTGGCCTGGTAGTTCAGCTGGTTAGAACGCTAGCCTGTCACGCTAGAGGTCGTGGGTTCGAGCCCCATCCAGGTCGCCAGAAACGCCTCTGTAGCTCAGTCGGTAGAGCAGGGGACTGAAAATCCCCGTGTCATTGGTTCGATTCCGATCGGAGGCACCATTTGCGGATTTAGCTCATCTGGTAGAGCGCCACCTTGCCAAGGTGGAGGTAGCGAGTTCGAGCCTCGTAATCCGCTCCATAAAGAAGGACGCTTAAAGAATCCCGATTGTTTAAGCGTCCTTTCTAAAATCCGGTACCATAGCCAAGTGGTAAGGCAGAGGTCTGCAAAACCTCTATTCCCCAGTTCAAATCTGGGTGGTACCTCCAGAAAAAGAAAGACAAGTCGAAAGACTTGTCTTTTCTTTTTCAACTAAGTGTGCCTTGCGGCACGTGAAGCACACCTTCGGTGCGTGAAGTTTGCCTTCGGCAAGTGAAGTACCTGCGGGCGTGGGTGGAACACTTAACTTCACTTTGTGCGAAGCACAAAACTTCACTATGCTTTAGCATAACTTCACATCGGCAAAGCTGATCCTTCACTAATACTTGCTACTTCGCCGCTTTTATGCTATAATAAACCCAAGGCGGTGAGATGATGAAATACAAGGCCAAATTGAATTTGAAGTTTTATATTGTTTCTACCCTATTATTAGGTATTATTGTGT
>JAZRNK010000061.1:0-1944 GCA_045648145.1 Acutalibacteraceae bacterium
AAAGCTAAAGAAAAGTATCATTTGCTAAAAGGCTTGCAAAAAATACTTTTAGATATTGATAAGGCTATAAAAATTGTCAGAGAAACCGCCGAAGAAAAAGAGGTTGTTCCCAATCTTATGATTGGCTTTGGTATTGATGAAATTCAGGCAGAATACGTAGCCGAAATCAAGCTTCGCCACTTAAACCGCGAATATATTTTGAAAAGACTTGAGGACGTCGAAAATTTAGAAAAAGAAATTGCCGAGCTTGAGGATATTTTGAAAAATCGTCGTAAGGTGCTCAACATTATTATTAAAGAGCTTGAGGACGTTGCTAATAAATACGGTATGGACCGAAAGACCAAGATTATTTCGGCTGAAGAAAATCAGCTGACAGTCGAGGAAGAAAAGGTGCCCGATTATCCCGTTACAGTCTTCTTTACAGCCGACGGTTATTTCAAAAAAATCACTCCTCAGTCGCTTAGAATGAGCGGTGAGCACAAGCTTAAAGAGGGCGATAAAATAATATCAACGGTCGAAACAACCAATTCTGCGGAGTTGTTGTTTTTTACCGATAAATGTCAGGTTTATAAATCACACGCTAATGATTTTGACGATACAAAGGCAAGTGTGCTGGGTGATTATCTGCCTGCTAAGCTTGGCATGGAAGAGGGCGAAAAGCCCGTATTTATGGTGGTAACCACCGATTATTCGGGTTATTTGATGTTCTTCTTTACTAATGGCAGAGTTTCAAAGGTTGCTCTGTCGTCATATGCCACTAAAACCAACCGTAAAAAACTCATTTCGGCATATACAAATAAGTTCGAGTTATGCACAATCCAACATATTGCAGAGGATTGTGAATTGTTGCTCAAATCTTCGGGCGGTAGAATGTTGTTATTGCATACAGGTGCTTTGCAGGTTAAGGCCACCAAGGATAACGGCGGCGTAGCCGTTATGACACAGAAAAAAGGTCAGCGTTTGTTTGACGTTGTGCCTTACAGTGAAGGTATGCTGGTTAAACCTCACCGTTACAGAACGAGATCTCTACCTGCCGCCGGCAGTTTGCCTTCGGCCGAGGAGCAGGGCGAACAATTAAAACTTTAAAAAATACAGTGTCCCGACTTGAAAATCAAGCCGGGACACCGGTCAGAATGATTTGCAAACGCATAAATCTCAACTGACAATAGTATTTTGGGTATTATTATTAAATTTATTACTGGAAAAATTTGTTAGTGTTGACAATACGAGAAATTTAATATATGATATTAAAACATTAAAACATTAAAACCTAACCGCATTTTCGGCGAAAGGACTTGAAATAATGCAAAAAGAACTTGAAAAGGTTTATAATCCTGCCATAGTTGAAGACAAAACCTATCAATTTTGGCTTGACGGTAACTACTTCCATGCAGAAGTGGACCAGAAGAAAAAACCGTATACAATAGTAATTCCGCCACCTAATATCACAGGTCAGCTCCATATGGGACACGCCTTGGACGAAACCCTGCAGGATATCCTTATCCGATGGAAGAGAATGCAGGGCTATTCTGCTTTGTGGCTTCCGGGAACTGACCATGCTTCTATCGCTACCGAGGCAAAAATTGTCGAGGCTATGCGTAGTGAAGGCATTACGAAAGAGGATATTGGTCGTGATGCGTTTTTAGAGCGCGCATGGGCGTGGAAAGAAAAGTATGGTGGCAGAATTATCGAGCAGTTGAAAAAGCTTGGAACTTCTTGTGACTGGGAAAGAGAAAGATTTACTCTTGACGAGGGTTGTTCTAAGGCTGTTCGTGAGGTTTTTGTACGCCTTTATGAAAAAGGTCTTATTTATCGCGGTGAAAGAATTATCAACTGGTGTCCGCATTGTCTTACATCTATTTCGGATGCTGAGGTTGACTATTCCGAGAAAGACGGCAATTTCTGGCATTTGCGTTATCCTTTAAGTGACGGTAGCGGATATAT
>JAZRNK010000062.1:0-7564 GCA_045648145.1 Acutalibacteraceae bacterium
GGTTTGGGAGTTAGATTTGGTTGGTACATATTACCTAGAACTGTTGTGATTATCGCTTCTGTTGTTTTTACTCTGGGTTATATTCTATATGCTGAAGTTTTAAAAGAAAATACATATCTTAGCCGTACTATTGAGGTTCAAGATAAACAAAAGGTAATAGACACGGGGCTTTACAGTATTGTAAGACATCCAATGTATAGCGCAACTTTGATGTTATTTTTATCAATGCCACTTGTTTTAGGCTCGATTTTTTCTCTTCTAATTTTCCTTTTATATCCTTTTATTATTATAAAAAGAATTAAAGGCGAAGAAGAATTACTGAAAAAAGAACTTGATGGTTATAATGATTATGTTAAAAAGGTAAAATACAGATTAATACCATTTATTTGGTAATGCTTTAGGTGGTGGAAAAATGGAAAAGCTTAATTTAATACTTGATACCGATGTTGGTTCTGATTGCGATGATATGATGTCCTTAGCATATCTTGTTTATGCACAAAAGTTTTTAAATACTTCGATTACTGCCATTACATATTCAAATGGTTGTGAGTTTGGTCCTGCTACGATTCAGGCGTTTTTTAAAAGTATGGGAGTTGCAACATTGCCCATCGGCTTACCTAATGTACCGGTTAAAAGATACGATAACTATTGCAGGCAGGTTGTTGAAAAATTTGGTGGCCAAGAGGTTACAGTTTGTGATGCTGTAGAGCTTATGAGAAGAGCTTTAGTTGAAAATGAGAATAATATTATTTGCGGTATTGGTGCATTGACTAATATAGCGGCTTTGCTCAATAGTAAAGCTGATGAAATTAGTTCTCTTGATGGCGTTGAGCTTGTAAAAGAAAAATGCAAAAAGGTAGTTTTAATGGCAGGAAAGTTTAACAATTATGATGAAAATGGGGAATGGAATGTTCGTCTTGATATACCTGCCGCACAAGCAGTAGTTAAAAAATGTCCAGTTCCTATTGTTTTTTTGCCTTTTGAAACCGGAATGAACGTTATTTCGGGCGGACCGATTATGGAAAAATATAATGATACTAATCCACTTTCGTTGTCCTTCTGTCTTTTCCCTGGTGTTAAGGATTCGGGTGGTCGTCATTCGTGGGACCCGATTACAACTATTTATGCAGTTGAGGGATGTAAGGATTTACTGATTGAAAGTGAGCCCGGTATTGTTTCTATAAATGATGAGGGCAAGTCCTTTTTCACTCCCGATAATAACGGATTGCACAGTTATTTGACTGTTAAAACATTACTCGAGTTTGATGACAAGCAAAGCAGAAAGCGCATCGCGGATTATATTGACGAGTGTGCTTTAAAGGCTTTTTGAACGTAGGTGAGATTTTGGTTATAAGAAAGGCACAAAAAAGTGACTACGAGCGTATTATGGAGATTTATGCAACAGCTCGTGAATTTATGGCAAGGACAGGTAACCCTCACCAATGGGGTGATAGCGGTCATCCGTCGGCTGAAATGATAAAACAAGACCTTGAAATCGGTCATCTTTATGTTATTGAGGATGATTCTTGTGTTCAGGCTGTGTTTATGTTCACTTTAATTCCTGACCCAACCTACTTGTATATTGAGGATGGTAATTGGCCTAACAATGAGCCTTATGGTACTATTCACAGAATTGCAGGCAGCGGTCAGATTAAAGGCGTTTTATCCTTGGCAGTTGATTATGCTAAACAATATATTAACAACATTAGAATTGATACTCACGAGGATAATAAGGTTATGCAATGCGCTTTGAGTAAAAAAGGCTTTAAGCGTTGCGGTATTATTTATCTCGAAAACGGCGACCCAAGGATAGCGTACCAATTAGTATCAGATTAACGGGAGGTGGACTTTTTGTCTTTTAGCGATGAGAGAATTGAACGACTTCGTGCTAAGGCAGGAAGTCTTCCTTTGTTGCCCGGTGTTTACATTATGCACTCAAAATCGGGTGAAATTATTTACGTCGGTAAGGCTAAAAAGCTAAAAAACCGAGTAACACAGTATTTTGGCGCAGGTAAACAACACAATGATAAGGTTCGTAAGATGGTTTCAAACGTCGAGGACTTTGAATATATTATCTGCGATAGCGAGTTTGAAGCGCTTGTTTTGGAATGCTCTTTAATCAAGCAGCATTTGCCGAAATATAATATTCTACTTAAAGATGATAAGGGTTATCACTACATTAAGGTTACTAAAGGTGATTGGCCAGTTATTTCGGCATCCTTTGATAATAACGACAAAAATGCCGAGTATATAGGACCTTATATTTCGGGCTTTGTTGTAAACAAAACTATTGACGAGGTCAAAAAAATTTTTAAGTTACCTCATTGCAATAAAGTTTTTCCTGACTGTATTTCCCGTTCCTCGCGTCCTTGCTTAAATTATCATATAAAGAACTGTTCAGCGCCTTGTTGTGCTAAAATCAACGCAAAAGAGTATCGCGAGGCGGTAAAATCGGCGGTTGAATTTTTGAAGGGCGGGGTTTCAAGCTCTGTAACACATCTCAAACAGCAGATGAATGAGGCTGCAGAAAATCTTGATTTTGAAAAAGCGGCTAAATTACGCGATAGAATTGCGGCCATTGAGAAAATTAAAGATAAACAAAAGATTTACAGTTCAACTTACAAAAGGCAGGATGTTATTGCCTTGGCTGTATCGGATGAAGCGGCCTGCTTTGAGGTATTTGTCTTTGTTGACGGTAAGCTTTCTGATCGAGAGGAATTTTTGTCTGATGCGGTTTATGAACCGACATCGGCAAGAAGTGAGTTTATAAGGCGTTATTATTCCTTGCGCGATAACGTTCCGCCGCGTATTACCGTTGATGGTGAGCTTGAGGATAAAGAACTTTTAGAAAAATGGTTGACCGAAAAAAGAGGAAAGTTGGTTAATATTCACGTTCCTGAGCGCGGAGAGCAGGAGCATCTTGTTACTATGTGCCGTAACAACGCTTCCGAAAGGTTGGCGCAGAGTCTTGGCCGCCGTATCGGTCAGACTGCCGGTTTGGATGAACTTGCAAGACTTTTAGGACTACCAACACCGCCTAAATATATTGAGGCTTATGATATATCGAATACCGCCGGTGAGGAAAACGTTGCAGGTATGGTGGTTTTTAAAGACGGCAAGCCTTTCAAACAGGATTATAAAAAATTTAAAATTAAAGGCTTTACGGGTCAGGACGATTTTCGTTCTATGGCAGAGGTTTTAGAGCGTCGCTTTTTAGAATACAAAAAAGCCGAAACCGACGACGGCTTCGGTAGGCTACCTGATTTGATTTTACTTGATGGCGGTAAAGGTCAACTTTCCGCAGTTAACGAGGTTTTGAATAAATTAGATATATCAGTACCAGTTTTTGGTATGGTGAAGGACTCTAAGCATAAGACCAGAGCGATAACCTCGTCGGGTGGAGAAATTGCAATTAAGGCCAATCGAAGCGCATATACACTTGTATATACAATACAGGAAGAAGTCCACCGTTTTGCAATAGGGTATCACCGCAAAGCGAGGGCTAAAAACGCTTACGTTTTAAAGCTTACCGAAATTGAGGGTGTAGGTCAGGCGAGAGCCAAAAAACTTCTCAAATATTTTAAAAGTATTTCGGTAATAGAAAAAGCTACCGTAGAACAATTGCAAAAAGCAGGATTGTCGCAAACGGTAGCAAATAACGTTTATAACTATTTTAATATTTAGCGTTTTATAATAATTCCGTTGGTGAATTCATTGCCACAGGGTGTCGGCTCTGCTTGAGATAATGCAAAAATATCGGTTGATTTCGATTCAAACTCAAAGCAGGGGTCACCTTTAAGGCTGGTGGGACGCATTATTATAGGGATTTGACTGAATTCTCTTGCTTTTTGTAAAGCAATAACACCGGTTTCATTACAGCCTAACACACGGATGTAGGGTACCTTTTCGGGTATGTCGGATGCCTTTTCTTTTAAAAGAGTAGCCAAAATAAGCCGTCTTAACCGAGCGTTTGTATATCTTTTGGTAGCGGCATAGTCCATAAGCTGATTTAAGTTGGAACTCATTCTTGCGGCATTATAAAGTCGGTTTTCAATGCCCTCACTAATGTCAGGCAGGGCTTTGTAATCCTCGGGTGATGTTGTTCTGAGTGTGCCGAGAATAACCTTTTCAAGCGTATTGAGATTAGAAACGTGACCGTTTAAATGCTCGTTTTTTAGTATTTCAAAAGCGGCTTTTGGCATATATTTCTGAGCTTCATCAACATCACCATTTAAAATCAGTTCACGAAGATAGGTTGCCGAGCAGAATTCATTTGTAGCCTCTTTGTCGTGGTGCTCTGCACCCATTCGCTTTACGGCAACAAATTTACATTTAGAGTTAAGGTCTTTGGCGGCACTGATGTACTCAATAGCCAGTGTGTCGTTGGGGGAAGCTAATATTTCACCGTTTTTGCAAAGCAGTTCCACGGCTGTTTCTCTTGCTTTGGCGAGTGTCATACCATTGTCTAACAGCTCACGCAGTTTTGCTTTGAATTCGGCTGAGCGGGTGCAGTATACAGTTTGCATTATTTTTTCTATTTCACCACATTCGCTACCAAAAACAAGCATATCGGCGTTAAGGTTGTGCGCGATGGTTACAGCGCCGGTTGCAAATTTTTGCGCCGTTGCCATAGCCCAGTAGGTAGGAAGCTCGATTACCGCATCTACACCACATTCAAGAGCTTGGTGTGTCCTCGCAAATTTGGATATAATGGCGGTGTCGCCCCTTTGTACCCAGTTACCGCTCATAATGGCTATAACGGCTGTCGCGCCTTTTTCTTTTGCTATTTTAACAAGATACTCGTGGCCGTTGTGAAACGGGTTATATTCGGCTATAATTACTGCTGTACACATAGTTACCACTTTCTTTAGAATTTACTTGAATTTTATTTTATAATGATGTATTATTAATGTTTGGAAAGCGTCTGCTTTTATATATTTTACTTTATATTTTGTCGGATTGCAATATCCGATAACCTTTATAGGAGGATTTTTATGAAAATTTTGGTTGTTAATGCGGGAAGCTCATCATTAAAGTATCAGCTTATTGATATGGATAATGAGCAGGTTATCGCAAAGGGTCTTTGCGATAAAATCGGTCTTGATGACAGTAACGTTAAGCACAAGGCTTTTGACGGCAGAGAGTATGTTGCAACAGTTGCAATGCCTACTCATTCTGAGGCTTTTGAAACCTTGATGTATGCACTTATTGAGAGTGATGCAAAGGTTATTGATTCTTATGATGAAATCGGTGCCATCGGTCACCGTGTTGTTCACGGCGGTACCTATTTTAACAAATCTTGCCTTGTTGACGATGATGTTGCTGAAAAAGTAGAAGAGCTTCGTGAGTTGGCTCCGCTTCATAATCATCCTCATTATCTTGGTATTGTTGCTTGTACCAAAACCTTTGGTAAGGATGTTCCTCAGGTAGTTGTTTTTGATACTGCCTTCCATCAGACAATGCCCGAAAAAGCATATATTTTCGGTATTCCTTACGAGTATTATGAGAAATATCAGGTTCGTCGTTACGGCGCTCACGGTACCTCACATAAATACGTCAGTGAACGCTGTGCAGAGATTATGGGCAGAAAGGGCGATAAGGATTTAAAAATCGTAACCTGCCATATCGGTAACGGCGCTTCAATTTCTGCCGTTAAGGGCGGCGAGTGCATTGATACATCTATGGGCTTTACACCTCTTGATGGTTTTATTATGGGTACACGTTCCGGTGGTGTTGACCCGTCAGCTCTTACTTATATTGCTAATAAGGAGAATATGACTCCTGACCAGCTTTCTGATATGTGTAATAAAAAGTCAGGTCTTCTCGGTATTTCGGGCGTTTCGAGCGATAACCGTGACGTTTCTGCCGCAGCTGCTGAGGGTAACCACCGTGCAGCATTGGCTAACGATATTCAGAGATATCAGATTGCCAAGTTTGTTGGCTCTTATATTGCTGCTATGGACGGTGCTGATGCTATTGTATTTACTGCAGGTATCGGCGAAAACGATCCTGTTCTTCGTACAGAGGTTTGTAAGCATTTTTCATATATGGGTGTTAAGATTGACGAAGAGAAGAATAAGATTCGCGGTGAAGAGGTAGAAATTTCTACACCTGATTCTTCGGTTAAGGTTTACATTATTCCTACTAATGAGGAACTTGCAATCGCAAAGGATACACTCGAAATCGTAAATTCACTTTAATATAGGGGAAAACTTATGATAAAAGCTAAAAGTGATATATTAGCAGGTAAGTACGACGCTGTTTTGTCGGTTCTTTATGGTGATGTAGAGACTGCAAGAAATAGATATGCAACTGCAATTGATGAATTTGAAAAGCTTTACGGTCAAAAAGAAGTAAGGCTCTTCAGCGCACCGGGCAGAACTGAGGTTGGCGGTAATCATACCGACCATCAGCATGGTTGCGTTCTGGCAGGCAGTGTTAATCTTGACGTTATTGCCGTTGTTGCTAAAACTGATGACGGAAGCATTAGAGTTAAATCTCAAGGCTATAAAGAGGATGTATTAAGCGCTTTAGATTTAGAGGTTAAACCTGAAGAAACCGGTATGGCTATTTCTCTTATTAGAGGAATGTGTAGCGAATTTAAGAAAGACGGATATGATGTCGGCGGTTTTGTCGCTTATACTACATCTAACGTACTTAAAGGCTCGGGTCTTTCGTCTTCAGCAGCCTTTGAGGTACTTATCGGTAATATTTTGAATGGACTCTATAATAACGGTAAGGTCAATGCGGTTGAAATTGCAAAATTAGCTCAACGTACCGAAAATATTTATTTTGGTAAGCCTTGTGGTCTTATGGACCAGATGGCAAGCTCGGTTGGCGGATTTACTGCTATTGATTTTAACAATCCTAATGAGCCTATTATTGAGAAGGTCAGCTTTGACCTGTCAGCTCATAAGCATAAGCTTGTTATTGTTAATACCGGTGGTAATCATGCTGATTTAACACAGGACTACGCAGATATTACTATTGAATGTCGCAAGGTGGCCGAGTACTTTGGCAAAAAGTATTTGCGTGAGGTAGATGTGGACGAGTTTTACAAAAACCTCGGCGATGTAAGGCAAAAAGCGGGCGACCGCGCTGCTTTGAGGGCTATTCATTTCTTTGGCGATAATGAACGTGCTGTGCTTGAAAAGGATGCTTTAAAGGAAAACCGTTTTGACGATTTTCTTAATCTTGTCAAACTTTCTGGCAAATCGTCGTTCCAATTCTTGCAAAACGTTTACTCACCCTCTAATCCTAAAGAACAAGGCTTGTCTTTGGCTTTGGCTGTGTCCGAACGCGTTTTGGGTGATAGGGGAGCATACAGAGTTCATGGTGGCGGCTTTGCCGGTACTATTCAAGCCTTTGTGCCCGACGACCTGCTTGATGATTATATTGACACTTTGAGTGCAGTATTTGGCAAGAATTCGTGCTATGTTTTAAACGTTCGTCCTATTGGCGGCACAGAAATTAAAGGACAATAAGCAAAAAATTTTAAAATACCCGAAGCTTTCTTTCGCGTCGGGTATTTTTTTGTAAAATTTTTTGACCAAATTTGTTTTTT
>JAZRNK010000063.1:0-3654 GCA_045648145.1 Acutalibacteraceae bacterium
GTCAAATATGCTTGGCGGTACCGAGCTTATCCGTCGTAAGTTAGGCAAAGATGCTTACGCTATGACCATCACCTTGCTTATGAACTCAGAGGGCAAGAAGATGGGTAAAACTGCTAACGGTGCAGTTTGGCTTGACCCGAATAAAACCTCTCCGTTCGAGTTCTATCAGTATTGGCGTAACGTCGGTGATGATGATGTTTTAAAGTGCATCAGAATGCTCACCTTCATTCCTGTTGAGGAAATTGACGCTATGGACTCTTGGCAGGGTGCCGAGCTTAACAAGGCAAAGGATATTTTGGCATACGAGCTTACCACGCTTGTTCACGGTAAAGAAGAAGCTGACAAGGCTCGTGAGGCTTCTTTGGCACTGTTTGCAGGTGGCTCGGATGATAGCAATATGCCCACCACCGAGGTTGAAGAGGCTTCGCTGACAGACGGTAAAATTGGTATGCTTGATTTGTTGCTTTTATGTAAGCTTGTTCCTTCAAAGGGTGAGGCAAGACGTCTTATTCAACAGGGCGGATTGTTTGTGAATGATGAAAAGGTAACGGCTGTTGATGCATCTGTTACTAAGGATGATTTAAGTGCAGGTTTAAAAATCCGCAAGGGCAAAAAGACCTTCCATAAGGCTATCTTGAAGTAATAGGTGAGCAGTATGAAGCTTTTAATGCATACCTGCTGTGCGCCGTGCTCTGTTATGTGTATCGAGACCTTAAGAACAGAGGGTATTGAACCGGTACTTTATTGGTACAATCCCAATATACATCCCTTTAAAGAGTACAAAATGCGCAAAAACACCCTTAATGAGTATGCTGCCTCTGTAAAAGCCAAGCTGATAATAGAAAATGAGTATGGTTTGAGAAAATTTATTGAAGGAATATATCCGAATTTTGATGACCGTTGCGGATTTTGTTATAAAATAAGGCTTGAAAAAACTGCCGAATATGCCGCGCAAAACGGATATGATGCCTTTACCTCTACCTTGTTTATAAGTCCTTACCAAAATCACGATTTAATGATTGAGGTGGCAAACAAGGCGGCAGAAAAGTATAACGTTAAGTTTTTGTATAAGGATTTCAGGCCCTGCTTTAAAGAGGGTCAGGAAAAAGCGCGTGAAATGGGACTGTATATGCAAAAGCATTGCGGTTGTATCTTTAGCGAAGAGGACAGATATAAAAAACGTAAGAAATAAAAAAACAGACCGTCAGACAAACGTCTGACGGTCTGTTGCCGATTATAGCGTTTTAGCCTAAGCCGAAACTTACAGACAAAGCTTGGTTGATTTTGTCCATTGCGCCCACGTCAAGACTGCCCATTTTTTCTTTAAGACGTTGCTTGTCAATGGTTCGCACCTGTTCAAGAAGAACGATAGAATCCTTTGAAAGTCCACAACCGTCGGCATCCACCTTAATATGTGTGGGCAGGTTGGTTTTGTCGCGTTGACTGGTTATTGCGGCGGCAATAACCGTCGGGCTGAATTTGTTTCCTACATCATTTTGAACAATAAGTACAGGTCTTACGCCACCCTGCTCTGAGCCGATGACCGGGCTTAAATCGGCATAATAAATATCTCCTCTTTTTATTGTCACGTTGGTTTCACTCTCCGATTTTTAAGTGTTCATAAATATTTTTACCCGTTTAAACAATTTTTAGTCATTTAGTTTAACCTCTAATACATTTTATGCCGGTTGTCCTAACAGGTCACAACGCAGTAAAAACGAGAGAATTTACTGCTAAAATGACAAAGAATGTTATTTTTTGATAATTTTCTTAATTCGGCATTGCAATTAAGCGTGGTTTAGGCTACAATACTAAGGATAAGAGTATTACAGAAAAGAGGAAAGGTATGAAAAAACTATTTTCTGAAAAGATATATGATATTCTTCCTGTTGATAACGGTTTTATTTTTGTCTACCGCAGACCCGAGGTTGAAAATATGATTGCCGTTTCTTATAAGTCGGTTTCTTTGGACAACGGCGTGGTTACTCAACGTAGCAGGGGAGAATATGAGTTTGTTAAATACGGTGAGCGTCCCGAGGGTGCCGGCTATGCTATAGGTAACTCTGTTCTTTGTAATTGTGTAACGCTTGACAACGGTAATTTGTTTATCGTTTCTCCTAAAGGCGAAGCAAAGATGGTTGGTGCAGACGGTCTTATTCAGTGGGAAGGTACTATAAGATATAAAGACTGCGGACCGTCGGCAATAGCGCACTTTGGTCACACCTTGTGGGCATCATTTGCCGAAAAAAATGCGCTTATAAGATTTAATTTGCGTACCATGAGAGAGGAGCTTCGTATCGGAGGCTCGGCTGACTCATCCTTCTCGTATCCGGAGGGTATTTGGATAAACGACCATACCGGTAAGCTTATTATTTGCAACAGTAAAGCAAGAAATCTTTTAGAGGTTGACGTCAAAACCTACACCGTTGAGGAAAAGGCAGTATTTGACGAGCCGGTACATAAATATTTGTGTATTGATAACCGTGAAATTGTTGTGCTTGATTCGGGACTTTATCTTCTGTAATTAAAAAGACTGCAGACAAAATTGTTTGCAGTCTTTTTTGTTTATAAGTGGGTTTTATGAGCATAATAAAGCCGAAGGAGAGATAAAAATGAAGAACAAAAAATTTACTTTTGTTGTTTTGTTGACGGTAGCTTTCTGTATTTTTATGTGTGGTTGCAACCCTACCGCATCACCGCAAAACGTTAATTCACGCGAGGGAGTAGCAACCGTTGAAGTGAATGAAAAATAAAAAACACGGTTTGATTTAATCAAACCGTGTTTTGTTAATGTTTAAGCTTTTTGCCGCTTTGAGTACCAACTGTAAAAAAAGTAACCGATAACGGCTATAACACCCGTAATACCAAAAATAACAACTGAATATAAGTAATTCTCCTGCCCTAATGCGTTGCCTGCCATAGTAGAGGTTATAACAGACGGAACACGGCAGAAAGTACTTATCAGCATAAAGGTTGAGAACTTGATTTTTGTGACACCTGCAAAATATGTGAACAGGTCTTTGGGAGTGCCGGGTAAAAAGAACAAAATTGCCAGTATAATCTCTAACTTTTTCTCGTCGTTCAAGAACTTCATTCGTTTCAAATCTTTGTTGCTTATCATAATTTCAGCAAATTTGTGACCAAGTAAACGTGTCAGTAGAAATACGAATGTAGAAGCGATAAATGCGCCGATAGCGCAAAGAATAAGACCGCCCACAGTGCCGTATACGTATCCTGCGGCAACTTCGATAAATTCGCCGGGGATAAAGGCAAATAAAACCTGTAAAAACTGTATTAATATGAAAATAAGATAGCTTTTAAAACCGTCATATTTTGATAAAAATTCCTTAAAGCCTTGCGGGTCTCTCGCAATATCGACTAATTTCGGTCCCAAAAAGATTGAGCCTAACACAATCAAAGCAACCAAAAGGCAGACGGAAACTATGCAGTAAATGTTGCGTCCACTGAAAAAATTTTTAATTTTTCCTTTCATTTTATCACTTCCCGTTACAAGGTGTGCAACATAAGTTTAGCACTTTTTATCACAATATACAACTGTTTTATGGTGTTTTCGACAGTTTTTGTCTGTAGCGGTAATCGGTACTTGACGAAACACAAGATATGGTATAAAATATATAAGATAATGGGTTTATT
>JAZRNK010000064.1:0-3589 GCA_045648145.1 Acutalibacteraceae bacterium
TACCTTGACGCCTTTTGCGGTAAGCTCATCTAAAACGTCTGTGGGGTACTGAGCGGCACCCGTGATTACGGGCATAGGGTTAATCTGTTGGGTGTTGACGATTATGCGGCCATCACTTTTAAGGAAGGGCGCATAACGTGCAGCCTCCAGCTTTTCGAATGAAATTATGTAGTCGGCCTCGCCCTCGGTAATAATGGGGGAGTAAACCTTTTCGCCAAAGCGGATATAGGTTACAACCGAGCCACCGCGTTGGCTCATACCGTGAACCTCGCTGACCTTAACGTCGTAGCCCTCGTCAACAAGCAGCTTACCCAAAAGTTTTGAGGCAAGCAGGCTTCCCTGACCACCGACACCAACAATCATTATGCTTGTAGTTTTCATTACTCGTTACCTCCTATTGCATCGAACGGGCAGAGCTGTGCGCAAACGTCACAACCGACGCAAAGTGTAGCGTCGATAGTGGCTTTGCCGTCCTTCATACTTATTGCAGGGCAACCGAGTCCCATACATTTTTTGCAGGATTTACATTTATCGGGGTTGACCTTTAAGGCGGGTTTTGTTTTGACCGATTTAAGCAGAACACACGGTCTTCTCGAAATGATGACCGACGGTTCTTCTACTGCCAATTCTTCCTTAACGGCCACCTCACACTCTTTAAGGTTATATGGGTCTACAATTTTTACGCGATTGATACCTAAAGCGTGGCAAAGTGCCTCTAAATCAACCTGTGATGCAGGCTCGCCCTTAATATTAAAGCCTGTTGCGGGGTTTTGCTGGTGACCTGTCATACCTGTGATTGAGTTGTCGAGAATGATAACGGTCGAATTTGTTGCGTTATAAGCGATATTTACAAGACCGGTCATACCCGAGTGCATAAAGGTTGAGTCACCGATAACGGCAACACTATTTTTCTCGGATTCGCCTCTTCTTGCTAAGTTAAAGCCGTGAAGTCCCGAAACTGAGGCGCCCATACAAAGAGTTGAATCAAGTGCGCTTAAGGGAGGAACTGCGCCCAAGGTATAACAACCGATATCACCCATAACGGTGATTTTATTTTTAGCAAGTGTGTAGAAAAGGCCTCTATGAGGGCAACCTGCACACATCATAGGCGGACGGTTGGGAATTACAGAATCGGCAGAAACTGACTCGGGCAATTCCTTATTAAAGGCTTCGGCTATTGTTCTTTGTGAAAATTCGCCGAGCAGTGAGAATACTTCTTTACCGATAACCTCGATGCCCATTGCTTTAACGTGGGTTTCGATTATCGGGTCAAGCTCCTCAATGACGTAAAGCTTTTTACATTTCTTTGCAAAATCGGCAATAAGCTTATTGGGCAACGGATTGGGCATACCTATTTTTAAAATATTAACGCTGTCACCCAAAGCCTCTTTAACATAAAGGTAAGAACAACCCGAGGTAATGACACCAATATCAGAGCCGTTGTCTTCCACCTTATTATAAATACAGTCGTCGGCAAATTCAGCTATTGCTTTGGTGCGCTCTTCTACTATGGGGTGACGCAGCTTTGCATTGCCGGGCATCATGATATATTTTTGAGGATTTTTTGCATATTCTTTAACGGTTTTTTCTACGTGCTCACCAAATTCTACGATAGATTGGCTATGCGCAATTCGTGTGCACATACGAAGCAAAACAGGTGTATCGAACTTTTCGGAAAGCTCAAAAGCAGTTTTAGCGTATATGTATGCCTCCTGCGAATCGGCAGGCTCTAACATAGGGATTTTTGAAGCGATAGCGTAATGGCGTGAGTCCTGCTCGTTTTGTGAGGAGTGCATAGCTGGGTCGTCGGCAACGATTATTACCATACCGCCGTTTACACCCGTATAAGAAAGGGTGAAAAGCGGGTCGGCAGCAACGTTTAAGCCAACGTGCTTCATAGCACAAGCACTGCGGGCGCCTGCAAGCGAGCTACCGAAAGCAACCTCACAAGCAACCTTTTCGTTGGGTGCCCATTCGCTATGAATATCGTCATATTTCGACAAAAATTCGGTAATTTCGGTTGAGGGGGTGCCGGGATAGCTTGAAACAACACCCAAACCACCGTCGTAAAGACCTGCGGCAACAGCCTGATTTCCTATCAATAATTTTTTCATAATATATGTATCTCCTATGATTTATTCTGAGAATCGACAAGGCCTTCGCCACCGTAGGTTTTACGAAGCAAGGGCTTTTCTATTTTGCCTGTTGGGTTTCTTGGCACGTCGGCAAAAATAATCTTTCTCGGACGCTTATAGCGGGGCAGTCCCATACAGAATTCGTTAATTTCTTCCTCTGTGCAGGTCATACCCTTTTTAACCTCGATAATAGCGGTGGCAATCTCACCTAAACGGGCATCGGGCAGACCAATAACGGCAACGTCCTTAACCTTTTCGTAAGCCGAAATAAAGTCTTCAATCTGAACGGGGTAGAGGTTTTCACCGCCTGTAATAATAACGTCTTTTTTACGGTCGACGAGGTAGATAAAGCCGTCGGGGTCCTGCATTGCCATATCACCGGTAAAGAGCCAACCGTCTTTAAGTGTGTCGGCGGTTGCCTTTTCGTCGTTGTAGTAGCAGACCATAACGCCGGGGCCTTTAACACAAAGCTCACCAACCTCGCCTTGCTCGACGGTTTTGCCCTGCGGGTCGACAATTTTTACCTCCCAGCCGTAGCCTGCGACACCGATAGCGCCAACCTTATGAGTATTTTCAACTCCTAAGTGAACGGCACCGGGGCCGATCGACTCAGAAAGTCCGTAGTTGGTATCGTATTGGTGGTTGGGGAAGTATTCAAGCCAACGCTTAATAAGGCTTTGAGGCACGGGCTGTGCACCGATGTGCATTAATCGCCATTGCTTTAAATTATAGTCGGAAAGCTTGACCTCACCACTATCTAACGCATTGAGAATATCCTGCGCCCAAGGAACAAGCAACCAAACTATTGTACAATTTTCACTGCTTGCGGCTTCCAAAATATTTTTAGCCTGTGTACCCTTTAAAATTACCGCCTTACTACCCGAAATCAAGCTGCCAAACCAGTGCATTTTAGCACCTGTATGGTAAAGGGGCGGGATACAGAGGAAGCAGTCGTCTTTAGTCTGTCCATGGTGGTTTTGCTCGACACGGCAGGAATGAATAAGACTACGGTGCTTATGTAATATTGCTTTTGGGAAGCCGGTTGTACCCGATGAGAAGTAGATGGCTGCATCGTCGTCCTCACTCAAATTCGATTTTGGGAAAACACCTGAGCATTCTGAAATAAGGTCGTTATAATCGTCGGCAAAAATTGGACAGCCTGCGCCGATATAAATAAGCATACGGTTGCGGCTGATTTTTTCGGCAATAGCCTCAACTCGACCGATAAACTCAGGTCCGAAAATAAGGGCATCTGCCTCGGCTAATTTTAAACAATAGTCAATTTCGTCCGATGCGTAGCGGAAGTTAAGCGGAACTGCCAAAGCGCCCGTTTTGAGTATACCGAAGTAAATGGGCAACCAGTCGATACAGTTCATAAGTAAAATGGCAACCTTATTGCCCTTGCCGATGCCGTTTTGTATAAGCATATTGGCGGTACGGTTAGCCTTTTCGTT
>JAZRNK010000065.1:0-9548 GCA_045648145.1 Acutalibacteraceae bacterium
TTCCTCGTAATCGTGTATACGCTGGCCACCGGTGGTAACCTCAAGACCGTTAAGTAGCATATCGAAGCTTAATGTGAACTTCGGATCTGCAGGGTCCTCCATTGCGTAGAACGGACGCTTAACGGTAGGATAGTGTGTTACGAAAACGATAGGTGCATTGTGCTCTTTAAGGAAGTACTCACCAAGCCACTTTTCCTCTTCGGGCGCAAAGTCGGGCTCTAACAAAGCACGCTTGCCCTGCTCACCGGGATGATGGTCGGCAAACAACTGCTTTGCTTCCATAAACTTAATTTTCGGAAAAACGGTAAGCTCGGGTAAACGAGCATCCTTGCCCAAATACATCTCAAGCTCAGGTGCATACTGCTCGTTTAAGGTTTTAAATATAAACTGGAACATTCTTGCTTCAAGCTCCATCAAATCTTCAAAGGAGTCAATAAAGCCCATTTCCAAGTCCATACCCTGAAACTCGTTTATATGACGATTAGTGCTGTATTTTTCGGCACGGAAAACAGGACCTACGGTAAATACTTTTTGGAAAACTCCAACCATTATCTGCTTATACATCTGAGGGCTCTGGTTGAGGTATGCCTTTTCACCGAAATAGTCAACCTCGAACATATCAGCGCCACCCTCTGCGCCCGACTCAACCATTTTGGGCGGTACGAATTCGGTAAAGCCCTCGTCTCTCAAAAACTGACGGAAGGCATACTGAACTCCGTCGGCAATCTTTAAAATTGCTCTGATCTTCGGGTTACGAAGCGAAACAATACGGTTATCCAAAAGGGTATTAAGGTTAAGCTTATCCATCTTTCTGTCGTTACCGATTTCTACCGGCGGAACCTCGGCCTTGCCCGAAATACGCTTCATATCGTCAATGCGGATATCAAAACCCAAACGGCTACGCTCCTCAGCAATCAAGGTGCCATCAACAACAACACACTCCTCAACCGAGAAATCCTTAACCGAAATTGCCGATTTGCCCTCTTCCCAAATGCACTGGAAGGTAGAACGAGCAGTACGGATAATAACAAAGGCAAATCCGCTCATTTCTTTGATACGGTGAATTGTACCCTTAACGGTAACCTTATCACCGTCTTTAATGGTACCGTTTTTAAAACCGTCAATAATATAAGAGATTTCGGTAGTATCAATCTTCTTCTCTGTGTTCAAAAATTCCATATTTATCCTCCTCTTATAGCTTGGCAAGCTCTTCGCCAACGACACGGTTTACAGTGTCGGGCTTAGCCTTACCACGCATTTGTTTCATAACCTGACCGACAAAGAAGCCAACAACCTTTGTCTGTCCGTTTTTATACTGTTCAACGGTGGCAGGATTAGCGATAAACACCTGTTGTACCGCTTCTCTGATAGCCTCGCTGTCGTCAACCTGCTCAAGACCGTTATCCTTAATATACTGCTCAACGTCAAAGCTATCATCAGCAAAGAACATCGCCTCAAAAACAGTTTTACCCGTCTGCTTATTAATGCGGTCAGCCGCAACAATATCGACAAACTGCGCAAACTTTTCAGCACTCAAGGTTATACTCTCGGGTTGAACTCCACGCTCGTTCATAAAATACATAATCTGCATCATAATCCAATAGCGGACCTCTTTTGCATTGTTGCAAATAGCAACGGTATCCTCAAACAAACGAGCTAAATATTTAGAACCTGCGATAATCTCGGCATCGGCCTTAGGAATACCGTACTGTTCGCCGTAACGAATAACCTTTTCGTCCGAGAACTCGGGGCGCTCTGAATTATAACGTTCAATGGTTTCCTCACTAATACTAATCGGCGGAATATCAGGCTCGGGGAAGTAACGGTAATCCTGTGCGTTTTCTTTCGAACGCATTGCGAAGGTTTTACCCTTGTTATCGTCCCAACGACGCGTTTCCTGAACAATTTCACCGCCTGCCTCTATCACCTCAATCTGACGTGCAGACTCAAAAGCAATGGCTCTTTCAATAGCCTTAAACGAGTTAATGTTCTTCATTTCGGTACGTGTGCCAAAGGTGTCGCTACCCATAGGCCTTACCGAAAGGTTAACGTCGGCACGCATCGAGCCTTCCTGCATTTTACAATCAGAAATTCCAAGATACTCAAAGGTTGATTTGAGTTTAGAAAGGTAAGCAATTACCTCCTCGGCAGTTCTGAAATCGGGTTCGGAAACAATTTCGATAAGCGGAACGCCACAACGGTTATAATCAGGGAAGGTTGCGTCACCGAAAGCCGAGTGAACAAGCTTACCTGCGTCCTCTTCCATGTGTATTTCATGAATACGAATGGTTTTCGCTTTACCCGAACGTGTAACTACGTCTACGTGGCCATCTCTTGCAAAGGGTAAATACAACTGCGAAATCTGATATGCCTTAGGCAAGTCGGGGTAGAAATAGTTCTTACGGTCAAATTTATTATAACGTGTAATGTCACAGTTAAGTGCCAAGCCTGCCTTTACGGCATATTCAAGCACCTTTTCGTTAAGCACGGGCAAGGTACCCGGCATACCGGTACAAACCGGACAGCAGTGAGTATTGGGCGCACCGCCGAATTCGGTAGTACAGGAACAGAAGATTTTTGTTTTGGTTGCAAGCTCAACGTGAACCTCCAAGCCCATTACTATTTCCCATTCCATCTCACTTCACCTCCGGATATTTTTTGTGGAAATCGGTATTTTGCTGATAAGCATAACCGGCATTAAGCACCTTTTGCTCACCCAAAGCAGAACCGATTATCTGTGCGCCTATCGGCATACCGCTCTTGTCAAATCCGCAAGGTACCGAAAGACCGGGCAGACCTGCAATGTTAACCGAAACGGTAAATATATCGGAAAGGTACATCTTCATCGTGTCACTCAAGCTTTCACCAAGCTTAGGAGCAGTAGACGGTGCAGTGGGACAGATAATAAGGTCATATTTCGAGAAAATCTCGTCAAATTTCTGCTTAATAACCGCCTTAACCTTTAAAGCCTTGCGATAATATGCATCATAATATCCCGAAGACAAAACGAAGGTGCCAAGCAAAATTCTCTTCTTAACCTCATCACCAAAGCCTTCGCTTCTTGTGGCATTGTAAAGGTCAACTAATCCATCATAATTTTCGGCTCTGAAGCCGTATTTAACACCGTCAAATCTTGAAAGGTTTGAACTGGCCTCAGCAGCGGCAATTATATAATATGCAGGAATTACATAATCAATAAACGGCAGGTGAATTTCTTCGACCTCAGCGCCAAGCTCTCTTAATTTTTCGGCAACAGCCTTTACACTGGCTGCAACCTCACTATCAAGTCCCTCGTTAGAAAAGCACTCAACAGGAAGACCAATTTTCATGCCCTTAACGTCTGCATTTAAAGACTCTAAATAATTAGTTGTACCAATGTCAAGCGAAGTGCCGTCGTGCGCATCCTTACCGCAAATAACGTCCATAACTGCGGCGCAGTCGGCAACGTCTTTAGCAACGGGACCAATCTGGTCCAACGAAGAAGCATAAGCAATAAGACCGAAACGTGAAACGGTACCGTAGGTGGATTTAAAGCCGGTAACACCGCAGTACGATGCGGGCTGACGGATGCTTCCGCCTGTATCGGAGCCCAAAGCACAAATTGCCTCTTTAGCGGCAACGGCAGCGGCAGCGCCACCCGAAGAGCCACCGGGAACTTTATTCAAATCCCAAGGGTTTTTAGTTGCTCCGTAAAAGCTCGTTTCAGAGGTGCTTCCCATTGCAAACTCGTCCATGTTAAGCTTGCCTAAAATAACAGCTCCTGCTGCTTCAAGCTTTTCCACAACCGTTGCATTATAAACGGGGGCAAATTCGCCCAAAATCTTTGATGCACACGAGGTTTTTACGCCTTTGGTACAAATATTATCCTTAATAGCAAACGGAACGCCTGCCAAGGCAGATGTAAGCTCACCCGACTCGATTTTTGCCTGTACCTCGGCGGCTTTTTGCAAAGCCTGCTCGGCATTTACGGTAATATAAGCGTTAACGCTTTTGTCAACCTCGGCAATTTTGTCTATAACGGTCTTGGTTGCCTCAACCGATGTAATTTCTTTGTTTTTAATAGCAGCCCCTAACTCGAGGGCGGTCATTGAAAAAATATCCATCAAAAAAGCCCTCCTTACTCTACTGCCTTCGGAACGACAACCGTTTCGTCGGTATGCTCCGGTGCATTGCGCAAAATATCGTCTCTGTTATACGACTCAACAACGGTATCCTCACGCATTACATTGGTGATATTGAAAACGTGTGACAACGGCTCAACACTGTCGGTATCGAGCTTATTGAGAATATCCATATAATCAACAATAGCGCCCAATTCCTTCTGCATTTTTTCGGCCGTTTCATCATCAAGCTTGATTCTTGAAAGCTCTGCAACATACTCTACAAGTTCTTTAGTTATTTGCATAAATCTACCTCCAAACAAAAAAATAAAGCCGTCTGTCCCAACAGGGACGAAAGACGACTTCCGCGGTACCACCCAGATTAGCCATAAGGCTCACTTTAAATGAAATTAACGCTTATCTAACGGGCGGTTCTACTAAGCTTTTGCTTTTCTTCCGCCGGCTACGGAGTGTTTTTTGCCCTTTGTCGTTACTGCCCTCGCACCTTACGGCAGCTCTCTGAAAACTTAAAAAAGGTTACTCGTTCCGTCAACGCCTTTTGTTAATTTGTGACATTATACAATATTATATTCATTTTGTCAAGAATTTTAACCGTTAACTGTACTTGCCGCCTCAAAAAAACGGTATTCCTCCCTACCGTAAATACAAAGCGCCGCCAACATAAACGGCAAAACGAAAATTATGGGTAAAACAAGCAAACACAAGGCTATCCAACCGAAAAAGCTTAACAAAAAGCCGATATAACGTAGCCTTTGCCCATGCACAACACGAACCGATTCCTTTATGGTTTTGTTGACCGAAAGCTCTGATCTTTTGAAAATCACCACATAGGTAAGGGCATATCTTGCCACCCAAAGCGCAAACGAGGCAAAACCCCAGATAATCAGCAACGACACAAGCGGAAACAGTCCCGATAGCCAAATCGGCATGGCATAACCAAAATAATTATAAATTTCGGGCCTTAAAAGCTGGTTGCAAATGATGCTGGGCAAAAAGCAAAGCACCGCGGCAACAATAATTCTCCAAATGACGCCAAAAGAAATTCCTACCGTTTTAAAATACAGCTTTGAGCTTGAAAAATAATAAAAAATATCGTTAACGTCTGGGTCGCTTCCACCCGTTACCAACCAAAACCACCTTAAAACACCAAAAGCAAGCGGGAAAACAACCAACAGATAAAAGACGGAGGAAAAGCCTGTTATAACACAGCCTATCAACACCTCTACCAAGGTTATGGTTTCGGTGACAATGGGAGTCCATACGGAATCCACCTTTAAAATAGTCATCAGCACATACTGCATAGCCAAGTCAAGCACAATGACCGTCAATAAAACCAGCGACACCATTATTGCCTGCGGCCAACGGTTTTTAAGCGCTTTAAGACCGGCTTTTTTTATTTCGGTAAAGGTCGGTTGCATATCATCCCTCCGTTCTTAGCATTTTACAAGTGATTATTATATCAATACAGATCAAAAAAGTAAATATTAACGGATTTTATTTACAATTCTTTTACAATAATTACCCCATTATACTCATTATTATTCAGGTTTTCTTAATTTCAAACAAAAAAACAACCCTTTACTCCTCTGTAAAGGGTTGTCACTAATCAATTTAACACTTTTCAAGAGCCTTATCGATATCGGCAATAATATCGTCGATATGCTCAATACCAACCGACATTCTGATAAGGTCGGGCGTAATTCCGCCCTCCTCCAACTGAGCATCGGTCAACTGACGGTGGGTTGTAGATGCAGGGTGAAGAATACAGGTACGGGCATCCGCAACGTGGATAACGGGTGCCGCAAGCTTTACGCTTTCCATAAATTTACCTGCTGCCTCGCGTCCACCCTTAATACCGAAAGCAATAACACCGCAGGTTCCGTTAGGCATATATTTTTCGGCTAATTTGTGGTACTTGTTATTCTCCAAGCCCGGATACTCAACCCAAGCAATTTTAGGATGTGAAAGCAAATGCTCGGCAACTGCCTGAGCGTTGGCACAATGTGCAGGCATACGCAAATGTAAGGTTTCGATGCCTAAATTGAGCAAAAATGCGTTCATAGGCGACATCATCATACCGATATCTCTCATCATCTGTGCTCTTGCCTTACAGATAAATGCCATATTGCCAAACTTTTCAGGATAAACAAGTCCATGATACGACTCGTCAGGTGCACAGAAGTCCTGATGACGTGAAGACTTTGTCCAGTCAAAATTACCGGAATCAACAACGCAACCGCCCAACGCTACTGCGTGACCGTCAAGATACTTTGAAGTAGAGTGGATAATAATATCAGCGCCCCACTCAAACGGACGGCAGTTTACGGGTGATGGGAAGGTATTATCGACAAACAAAGGCAGACTGTTCTCGTGAGCTATCTTTGCCCATCTTTCAATGTCAAGAATCGTCAAGGCAGGATTGGCAACCGACTCGCCAAAAATAAGCTTGGTTTCGGGTCTTATTGCCCCACGGATTTCATCATCGGTTGCATCAGGTGAAATAAAAGTAGTGTCAATACCCATCTTACGCAAGGTTATATTAAGCAAATTAAATGAACCACCGTAAATCGAGTTAGAAGAAACGATATGGTCGCCTGCTTTACAAATTGTAAGAATTGCGGCAGTAGTAGCGCCCTGACCCGATGAGGTAAGCATTGCGCCTACGCCGCCCTCAAGAGCAGCTATCTTCTTTTCTACAACCTCAACAGTAGGATTGCTCAAACGAGTATAAAAATGGCCCGAAGCGTTAAAATCAAAAAGGTCGCCCAAGGTTTTGGCATCTTCGTATTTAAAGGTGGTGCTTTGATAAATCGGCAAAACTCTTGCCTCACCGCTTTTTGGTGAATAACCCTCTTGAACACATTTTGTATTAATATGGCTCATTATTATTACCTTCCTTTGTATGATAAATAAACCAATCAATGATTTTTTGTATTTTACCACTAATTTTGTTTCAATGCAAGGCTTTTAGAATAATAATCCTGCCAAAATAACACTTTTTATCTTTACTTTAGACGTAACATTAGGTAAAATATGTTATAGAAAAAATTTTTAATAAAGGTGATAATAATGGCTTTACTTTCTCCGTCTATTTTAGGATGCGACTATCTTACCCTCGACGAAACCTTGAAAAAACTTGAGGAACTTGATACCGATATGGTCCATCTTGATGTTATGGACGGTATTTTTGTGCCCAATATTTCTTTTGGTGTGCCGGTTATCGACTCAATTAAGAAGCACACTTCATTAACGCTTGACATTCACCTTATGATTGACCGTCCTTTAAGATACATAAAGCAATTTGCAAAATATGCTGATTATCTGGGCTTTCATTATGAAGCAGGCTCCGACATAAACGAAACCCTCGACGCTATAAAGGCCGAGGGCTGTAAAACCTGTCTTACCATAAAGCCTAATACCAAAGCAGAAGAAATTTTTGAGTATCTGCCCAAATGCGATATGGTGCTTGTTATGTCAGTAGAGCCCGGTTTTGGTGGACAAAGCTTTATGCCCTCTGCGCTTGAAAAGCTTACTGCTTTAAAAGCAGAGGCAACCAAAAGAGGCTTAAACCTGTTGCTCGAGGTTGACGGCGGTGTAAACGACAAAACCGGTAAGCTTTGTGTTGAAGCAGGCGCCGATGTTTTAGTAGTCGGTAGTTACCTCTTCAAAGCGCCCGATTTGGGTAACACCGTAAAGTATTTTAAAAATCTTTAATTTCACTGCATAACGCCTTACCAACGGTAAAAACCGCAAAATCAGAACACAGCTCTTTAGCGTATTCTGCCGTTATCGCACGGTCGTAAAGTGACGTTAAAATTTTGTCGACAAAGCCGCAAACCGAAACCGCCTCGCACTGCTTACTGTTTGCCGAATATAAAATCAATCGGTATTTTAATTTATATTCAAACAAACTGCTTTTTGCATATCTTGTAAGCGGGTTTTTAAAAAGCAGTTCTATTGCCGAAAACATTTTTTCCGAATCGTTAAACTCAAAAATCATAAATTTAGATGCCGCCTTTTTAGCTACAACGTGTACCTTTTCAGAGCGTTCTTGCTCGTCAGGTATAAAATATATTTCACAACCGCCATCCATTACGGGATAAATTTCAATAAGGAACTTAGTTGCCCTTGTTTTAAAACCGGTCTTGCTGACCGCTAATTTCAGCAAATCAACCAGTACCTTGTCGGCACCTGATGTTTCGCGGTTAAAAAGAATAATATCTATGTTGTATTTTACGGTTTCGACCTCACTAAGAACAACGTGCAGCTGCCCGTTTTCACAAAAAGCCGTCATACAGCACCTCTCATAAATTACATTCTATAATCAGTATATTCACTGATGCCGGAATGCCGTGTATGTCCCCTTTACGTTAAATTTTAAAAGGATGAATTTTTTTATTTCCTCTGTCAAGAATATTTTTGACAAGGAGGTATTAAAATGTCACAACAAAATAAAAAGAAAGCCACCGTAGGAAAACAGCTCTTCATAAAATCTGCCGTATGGACCTTTTTGGCAATTATGCTTATGGTTATCGGCTATTTGGGAGCGGGTTATCTGTCAGGTGTGCTTTAAAAGGAACGATTTTTATGCAAGAAGAAACTAAAATTCAAGAATTACAGACCGAAAACGACGAGAATTTTTTAACCGAAGAATTCCGTTTCGATATATTGGTCGATGAATACCGCATTTACGGTGAGTGCATAATCGAGGGATTAAAGGTGTGGTGCCAAGCCAAAAACTTAACCCTCACAGAGCCTGACTGTAACAGCGTCCGTGTAGAGCTTGACGATGGCTGGTTTAAACTCAGAATAAGTATGTTTGACGCTGTTATGATATATAAAATCGGTGGCGAAAATAAAGAAAATATTTTAAAAATTGCGCAAGAAATGTCGGAATTTTTCTATAACTGTCAATACTTATGCACCGACGCATTGGTATTATACCTGTCACAGAACAACGCAAACGAGGACAATACATAAAATGAAAAACAATCTAAAAGGCAGCATTATGCTGTTTATAGCGGCTATTATATGGGGTTGCGCCTTTGTCGTGCAAGAGGAAGCCACCGCCGTCGGCGCATTCACTCTCAACGGTACTCGCTTTATTATAGGTGGGTTTGTACTTTTACCCGTAATGGCCATTTTTAACCGCTTCAACAAAAAAAACAGCGTGGCCGAGCAGCCAAAACAAAAAAGAAGAAAAACCCTCTTTATAGGCGGTATTGTCTGCGGAACGGCACTTGCTCTTGCCTCTAACCTTCAGCAGTTCGGCATAATGTTCAATGCCGATATTGCCAAAGGCGATTCGGGAAAGGCAGGCTTTATAACTGCGTTATACATAATAATCGTACCACTTTTTGAAATTATATTTAAAAAGAAAATGCGTCCGTCGGTGCTTGCAGGTATACTTTTATCCGTAATCGGCTT
>JAZRNK010000066.1:0-2511 GCA_045648145.1 Acutalibacteraceae bacterium
GGGTTTTCGATGTCGAGGCAGTATTTCCAATCCTCAATATCGTCGCGGCGGTACCATTTACCTCTTGTAAAGTCGGGTATTGCAACCGGTGCGCCGCCCATAGCGATTGAATCCTCGCTCAGAGTGGTTATTGCCATATAGGTTGCACCGTCGTAAACGTCAATTGGCGGTTTTTTGCCCAAAAGGAAGCAGTCTGCCATACAGTCGAGCATCATACAGTCCATACCGTCGTGGCCACCCTCGGGAACATAGCCTTCCCAAGCCTTTGGCATATATTTGTCTTCATACGACCTTGCGTTTGCCCAAAGGTCGTTATCGGCAAACTCATATTTCGGATAATGCTCGTCGTTGATAAAGACAACAGCCTTTTCTCCAAAGTAGCCAGCCTTTGTACCTCTTACGGTAAAGCCTCTTGAATAGCCGGCAGGGAGTGTAGTATCAAGGCTTATGGTAATGCTTTGTCCCTGTGAGCATTTAATCATTGTTGTGACAACGTCGCCCTGCTTGAATTCAATTTGAGATAACGGATGGTCCTCACCGTATTTTTCCTCAACATAAGTGTGCAAGCCTTTAGCTGACGAAGCCATTGAGGTAAGATACAAGAAACGGTTACCATTGTTAACGTTAAGCAGCTTTGCAATCGGGCCGATTTCGTGTGTGGGGTAGTTTTCACAATTACGGTGGATATAGTTACGCAATCTATAATGACGATTTTCCTTACCGCCTGCAATTTCCCATCTCAAATCGTGACGGTAGCAGCCTGAACAGTGAACAACATCACCAAAAATGCCCTCACGGACCATACGGGTAATCATAAGCTCACGTTTACCGAAGCAACAGTTTTCGATAAAGAAGAAGGGAGTTTTAGTTTCTTCATAGGTATTAACAAGGCGCCAACAGTCCTCGATACTATATGCGCCGCAAACCTCAAGTGAGGTGAACTTTCCGGCCTTCATACTGTCGACGGCAATATCAACGTGGGTTTCCCAATAGGTTGAAATAAGAACACCGTCAACCTCGGGCATATTTAAAACATCTTTATAATTTTTTGTTTCTTTAGGTCTTACGCCGCAGTCCTTTTCGATAAAATCGGCAGCGTTTTTCAAACGGTCGTCATAGAGGTCGCAAACGGCAACAATAGAAATCTTTTCTTTACAACGTTTAGTGCAAAGGTCTCTCATAAGACCGGAACCTCTTTGACCTAAACCAATAATAGCTAAGTTCATCTTTTTCATAACTTTAGCCTCCTTTTACTTGTATTTTAGCATAGTTAATGTTATAATTAAATACAAATAAAGGCATATTTATTATAATTTTAGCTATATTGCAAGGAGAAGAAAATTGATACAGGACAAGCGGTATTTGATGGTGGAAAATATAATTTCGGGTATAGATGCAATAAGACCCGAAAAGTTTTTCTTTGCGGGTGAAGCTCACGATTTCTGGGAGCTTGTTTACGTTCACAACGGTAATGCAACGGCTACCGCCGATGAGCGCATTTATAATCTTGATAAGGGCAAGTTGCTTATTCACAAGCCGATGGAATTCCACAGAATATGGACCGACGACAAGCCTGCGCATTTAAAAATCATTGCTTTCATTGCCTCGGGCGAAGGAATGGAGAGGTTTAAATACAGTTGTTTTGACCTCGACGTTGACGAGTGTGAGGAGTTTTCGAAGATAACCGATAGTTTTATTAAAGCTATTAGTCTTGCCAAGAAAAAGGACCCGTCGTATTTATTTGTTTGGAGCTTGGCTTTAACCGAGATTGAGCTATTTTTGTTAAGGCTTACAGCCAAGGAAAAATATCGTCAAAAAACATTTTCTCAAAGCGAGAGACAGTATTATAAAATTGTAAACGTTATGAAGGATAACTGTGAGCGCAATCTTTCGGTTGACGAGCTGGCAGTTTTGTGTAACATGAGTGTCAGCAACATGAAGCGTGTTTTTGCTTTATACTCGGATATTGGTGTTGCCAAGTATTTTCTTAATCTCAAAATTGGTCGTGCAAGAGAGTTGATTATTAAAGGTGAAGCGCCGAGCGATATTGCACTCAAATTAGGATTTAATGAAATTAGTTATTTTTATACCGTTTTTAAGCGCGAAACAGGTATGACACCTGCAGAATTTTACCGTTCTAAAATATAATTAAAAGACCTGTCAACCATTTGGCTGGCAGGTCTTTTTGTTTTGAGCTTAAAGCTTATGAACGTCGGCGTCGGTTATCATATGGAAGCCGGCGTCGGTCAAAACCTTTTCGGCAGCGTCGTTATCGGCAACGCGGATAACAACGTAAGCGTGTTTTTCGGTACGGGTTAAAAATGCGTAGAGGTATTCGATATTAATACCTGCTGTATGGAGAATTGAAAGCGCCTGAGCTAATTTTCCGGGATTGTCGTTAATCTTAACACCGACAACCGAGGTATTCTTAATGATGTAGCCTTTATCCTGCAGGGTTTTAAAAGCGGCATCGTTATCATTAACAATAAGACGCAAAATACCGAAATCCTT
>JAZRNK010000067.1:0-2426 GCA_045648145.1 Acutalibacteraceae bacterium
TCGTAAGAAACCTTAACCATATAAACTTTACAGTCGAGACCAAAATACGAACAAGCCATAGAAAGAGCAGTTCCCCACTGGCCTGCGCCGGTTTCGGTGGTAACGCCCTTTAAGCCCTGCTTTTTGGCATAGTAGGCTTGAGCGATAGCCGAGTTAAGTTTATGGCTTCCGCTTGTGTTGTTGCCCTCAAATTTATAGTAAATTTTTGCAGGTGTCTGCAGTTTTTCTTCAAGGCAGTATGCTCTTACAAGCGGAGCAGGACGGAACATCTTGTAAAAATCGATAATTTCTTGGGGAATTTCGATATATACGTCGGTTTCGTTTAACTCCTGTGCTACCAAGTCGTCACAGAAAACCTTGCCAAGCTCCTCTGCTGTCATAGGCTTTAAGGTTTTGGCGTTAAGAAGCGGAGCAGGTTTGTTTTTCATATCTGCGCGGACGTTGTACCAAGCCTTCGGCAATTCTTCTTCCGAAAGATAGATTTTGTAAGGGATTTCTTTGTTTGGCATTTTACCTCACCTTTCTTTGTGATTATTAAAGTATATTCGGCAAAGCCGAAGCGAATTTGAAACAAAGGGCAAAAATAAAAACCCCTGTCTCAGAAACTACGCTGGGACAGGGATTTGAAAATCACTGCGGTGCCACCCGGCTTGGTGTTTAAAAAACACCCACTTTACCGTACTAACATACGGCACCCTTTTGTAACGGAGGGAACTCCGGCTTGCCTACTAAAAATTTCAGCTCGCCCTCGAAAGCCCATTCATTTTAAATCTTCGTATCGCAATTCCACCGCCTGCGACTCTCTTTGTCGAAAAAATTAAAACTACTATTCTTTCTCAACGGTTTAGTATAATTTAACACCATACGACGAATTTGTCAAGAAAAAGTTATTCTTCTTTCAGTTCGTCGTCGGTCTTAAAGCTTAACAAATCGACGCTTTCGTCGTTGCTGTTTTGGTTGGCGTTGTATGAGCTGAGCGCCGAGTCGTCAATAACAAAGCCACCCGTAAAGCCGACGTAGGCATTAATGTTGTTGGGGTCAATTTCATCAAGAAGTCGGTCGCTTTCGGGATTTTCTGCTGCATAGTTTGCCGCTTCGTAAAGCGCTATTCGACGCGCTATAACTTCACCCTCTGGGTATTCGGCAGGTGTAGCAGGCTTAATGCAGCGTTTTACAACAACGATTGCAATATAAATAACTAAAATTACAGCAGAAATAACGGTAATGGCAAGACCTAACATAAGCCCCGGCGTCTTGTATTTAAAGACGATTTCATTGTCGCCTTCTTGCGCTACAACCGCCATAAAGCCTTTGTTAACCTTGTATACGTCGGCCTCATGACCGTTGACATAGGCGGTCCAGCCTTCGCTGTAGGGTACCGAGAAAAACACAAGGTTGTCACGGTCAAGCGTGATTTTTGCGGTAAAGCTGTTACCTGTGTGTTCAAAGGAATAGGCTGCCGATTGGGTCCTTTCCAAGCAGTTTTCACTAACCGAGCTGTCAGAGAAGCCAAGACTGTTTTTACCTGTTTCGTATCCAAGGAAATAATAGTCGTCGGTAACGTTTTTAAGATATTTGCTTAAAACAGGCACATCCTTGTTATCTACAAGCAAGGCTTTTAGCATAGCCTTTGCGTAGTTGCTTTTGTTGGCCTCCATCAGCATTTCTTCGGTCATATAGTAATCATAGGTAAAGCCCATGGGAATATAGTTTTCATTCTCGTAGATTATATAACCGTTTTGTGTTCCGTAGTATTTATAGCCTGGCATTTTGGCAATACTGTCTTCATCTTGGAACACATTGGTATCGTTTTCGTCAATTATCGGGTCGAGCAAATATTTTACTGATAATAGCGACCTTAATGCATAGTTATCGGTCGACGGACGGCTGGCGACCGACCTTGTGACACCGATGTATTCATAAAATTCGGTTATGCCTGACGGCACAATGGAATGGAAGAAGTTGATGGACGAATATCCTAAATAAAGGCCTGTGTTGTCGACACCCTCATAGACGTCGATTCGCGCAAATTCATCGTCGTCAATGTCAAGGCTAACCTCACCCTCGATAAGATTGTCGATAACAATATCGTCAATTCGGTAAGAATGGAACTGACCGCAGGCGATAAAGAACGAAGCGTAAATTACTGAAATCACACAAACAAAGGTGATAATAGGTTTGAAAATCTTGGTTTTCTTTTCTTTTATAACAGGAATCAGCATCTTTAAGATGACGAGTGACAAAATAGAAATCAAGCAGGTCACCCAGAAGCGCAGGTCATAGTAGTCGCCATCAACAGCGCTGTTTTTAAAGATGGCTTTTTTAACAAGCTGATAAACCCATTTTATCGGGTTGGTTGCTGCATCGGTATAAAGTCCCCACTTGGCAATTTCACCGTTTTCTATAACGGGTGAGAAGCCGATTAC
>JAZRNK010000068.1:0-6755 GCA_045648145.1 Acutalibacteraceae bacterium
TATGCGAAATGTACAACCGCATACTCGATCAAAAGTTTTGCCAAACACCTTCTTAGATTGACCGCCGCCACAAGAACCACAGTTGCCGCACAAATCTATATTCTTCCAAGCAATGGCCTTGATTTCTTCGTCAACAATATAATCTTCATACAACTTGCTCTCATCCGACCAAACTGTCCAAAGGTTTTCGGGTTCGTCAGGATCTTTGATAGCGATGAAAGCAACACACTCATCACCGAGTTTTACCCAATAATAAATCTTGTCTTTCCAACAGTCACACATATCTTTATAAAAGGTTAATTGCTTTGACTTTAAGAAATTCACAAAATCTAAAGCGGTTTGTTTTGCGTCACCGTTCAGATTCTCGTCTATGCAATCTACAATTGTTTTGTTCATATGCTGCTTATTCCTTTGATAGTTTTAATATAAAATAGAGAAAGTCCTTAGGTTCATCATTAGGTTCTTTCTGAACATTATAAAAAGTCTTGAAATATTCGAAACCAAATTTTTCTGCTATGTATTGACTTCGTTTGTCATCAGAACGGCATAAATACGATAATTCATCGGTAATATCACTTGCGTTTTGAATAACACTTTCCAAGGCTTCTGACATCAAACCTTTGTTTTGATACGATTCCAATAATCTAATACCAACATTTCTACGATTCGGATTGTTTTCTGCATCTTCATTTAAACCTATTGTGCCAATTACCATTCCGTTTTCTTTCAGAACAACGGCATAGTTATTTTTCACAGTTATTAAATACTGTATAATGTTTTCATCATAAACCTGACACCCTATATCTTTAATGTTCCAATCTCGTAAAATCAACCGCCCAGTTTCAAGCGTTTTCACTTGCAGATCACTCCTTAGATATAAAATGCTTCAGTTCACCATTAAGGTTATAAATTTCATCCTTTAAAAATGTTGGATAGATTGTTATATTTTTTAGTTTATCTATTGGCATCCAACCAAGAACAACGTTACAATCATCCTTTTGAGAAATAAATTCTTCGGTTTCAGGTATATCGTTGCCATCACAAAAATCAATAAGATAATAATATGCCAATCCGTGATGCCTTCTGCCTTTGTAGTTCCAAAAGTCTTCTTCGGTCCAAAGCAGGTGCTTTATTTCTATATCCGCACCGGTTTCTTCTTTATATTCGCGAACAAGTGCTTCTGCGGTTGTTTCAAGCATTTGAACTGCACCGCCAGGGAGAGCATACTCCGTTCCGTCCTTTTCTCGTTGGACAAGTATTTTCCCGTCGCGCACCATAACACCAACCGTGCGAAGTCCAAAGCGTGTTTTATTTGTTTGTATAACAATGTCTGTGTTTGATTTAGATTTATCTTTTCGTTCCCAGTCACTTCGTGTTATACCATAATCTACTATATCAACGAATTTCCCTGTTGATGTTTTGAAATATTCCCGTTTAGTTCCTTCATAAAACATACCGCATTTTTGCGCTACTTTTCCGGAACCGGGATTTTCAGTCGCATGAGATATACCAACGCGATTTACCCCGATTTCCGCAAAAAGATAATCTATTACTGCATTTGCGGCTTCGGACATAATACCCTTATTCCAATAATCACAACCTAAACAATAACCAAGTTCAGTATATTCACATTTATCGCTTAGCCGGACGACAGATATTGAACCGATGGCTTGTCCTTTATATTCAATTACCCAGTTATATGTTTTTTCGTTATCATAAGCTGCAACCCAACCTTCTAATAATTGTTTTGTTGCATCAACCGATTCGTGTGGTTTCCAAGTCAAAAAACGCGTGACATTTTCGTCACTCGCCCAATTGTTGAACATATCCGTGGCATCATCAACTCGAAATTTGCGCAATATTAATCTTTCGGTAATTATAGTTTTTGTTCCTTTATGAGTTAACATTACTTCACCCCTTCAATATATTTTCAACATCTCTTTTGCTTTTAAGCCATACAGTTTTAGATGGGTATTTCGTAAGTATCTTTCTGATTTCAACCATACTTTGATTTTGGAAAGTGTCCGTCCATTTAAGAAGATTATAAACAGATTTTAAAGTTTCTTTTTTGCCTTTCTCAAGACCGAGTTTTCTCTTGATTGTACGCTCGATTATTCTATAAGTATAAACTCGTTTAGGTATATCAAGCACATATATTTTATCTGCATCCTCAAAGCACTTTCCAACCCAAGCGTAATATACACCTTCTATAATCCAACTGTCATTTTTAAGAATATCATTAAGTAATGCGGTGCGTTTTTCTATGGGCATTTTAACACCATAGCCGTCAGCATTGTTATCCCACTGAATATCATCTAAATCAAAGTGCGGAATAGTATACTTTTCACTTAGCGCTTTGGCTAAATATGTTTTACCCGAGCCACTGCAACCAATTATATGTATTTTCATAACTTACATCTTCCAAAATTCAATATCGTTATAAACAAAGTCGGATTTTTTACTTTCAGAGAAATTATCTGTCGGATATCCCTTTGGAATCAGCTCTATATACCTTGAGGTTTCTGTGCGATGGTCAATACCGTCTTTATTAAGGGTACAACGTGCAAAGCGGAATGTATTTTTAGTCATATAGTTTCTATGATACTCTTTAGCAAATCCATTTCCGTTATAGTCAGCCGTTGGGTTTTCACAGATTAGCTCGTCATCCAATAAAAGTGCTCTCAGGCGAGGTAATGAAACATATTCACCGTCTTTGTCTTTCAAATACAATCTCCATGTCGGATCTAACATAATTCGTTTCCCTGATGGCAACAGACAATCCACTACCACGTGGCAATCATCGAACGGATCTTCATAAGGCAAACAGGTAATATGTTGTGCTTTTATTCCGTTTAAACGAAGTAAAGAAGCTAAAAGAATCGCAAGACCGCGACAGTTTGTTTTGTTATCGTTTCTTTCGCAAAACTCAATAATGTCGGTGATTTTTCTGCCGGAACTAATTCCTCCTGTACCGTTATGACCAAAATGGTCACACACAAAATCCAGAAGTTTGAAAACAATCGAGTCTGTCCGATTATCTAAACCGTTTATGTAATCATTATAATTGTACTTTTGCAGTATTTTAGGTGCATCTCCACCCAATACAAATTCGTTACTGCAGCCGTACTCTTTGTTTCGGTCATATTCAGGATATTCTTTAAGAATTTCTATTCTTGTTTTATCAGAATTTGGGACAAACACTTCCGGTGCAACAAATTTATATGGTGCATCTTCAGGGACATCGTCAATTTTCTCATACTTTACAGGAGTTTCTTTACCATGCTGTGTGTAAAATCCTTCAAGAGAACCGTCGGCGTACCTAACGTGATAAACCATTCTAAAATACTCGTCATTTATTTCATAGCAAAGATATCCGTCTTTTTCATAAACACAGTTAGGCTCAAAGTTATAATAACCGCTTGATGTAAAGGACATTTTCATACGAAGTGGGCTTTCATCGAAAATGTTAATGGTTTCACCCAAATCTTTTTTATACCATTTTCCAACTAATCTTTTATCCATTATGTTAAGACCTTTCAAATAATCTCAATGTGTGTTTTGTAATACTGCTCTTGAAAATGAATGGCTCGTTCGATTTCTTTCTTAGTAAAATTTAAACTAGACGGAGCAGCAACAAGCTTGTCCTCAACATCATTTTCTCTATGAGCGATACCGATTATTTGAGCTTTATACTCGGTTACGGGCTCGTTCACGCCGAGCAAGTAAACATCAAGTTCCTCACCATCACCACCGATAACACCGGGTATATACCCGTAATTGATGGGATAAGTCAGGCTATAATTCTCTTTCTTATGTACATATCCTATAGGACGGTCGATTTTAATATCTACCGTCCTGCCAAGATATGATTTTACAAGTGCTTTTCTTTCTTCGTATGTCATTACAATTCTCCTGCACCAAATATAATTTTATAAACTTATATATTTGACGAAAAGTTGGTCAACAGTATTATATATAGTTTCAAAATCTCCTACTTTTTCAAAACCGTACTTTTCGTATAAACCATGTTCACCACTCATAATGTATACTTTTTCAAAACCGAGTTTTACCGCATAAGCAATCACACTATTTATCATTTGTTCAGAAATTCTATTTCCACGATATTTTTCATCAACAAAAACAAACCCAATGAATGGTGAAAAGCTATATTGTTCAGGCAATTCGTCTTTTTCTGCAAGTGTACAATATCCAATGACCTTTTGTTCTACACAAGCTATAAAAACTCTTTCCCAACCGAGAAATTTGTTTTCTTTCATCAGTTTAGCAAGAAATTTTCCAGCCTTCCACGAGCAATTCTCCGCAAATTCAATTGCCGCATTCCAATTTTTATGTTTGTTTGTAATTTCATGTATTTGCAAAATAATTTCACCTTTAAAACTCTTTATAAACTGTTTAAATAAGAATAAGCCTGTTTTCTGCTTTTGAATATTACTACGTTTTTATTCTTTTGTTCTCCTAAAAGTTTTCTATACTTCTTTCTATGAGTTCGATTAAACGAAAAGATTGCTTTGTATAAACTTACTTTCTGCTTATCAAAATACTCAGGACAGTTACCGCCCATATCATCCCTTGACTTACCGTAGTTTTTAACAACACGAACAGTTGAACCCCACAAACAAGTTATTGTGGGTAAATCGAAATAAAAAACAGTATCGCAGTATTTAAATCTGTGAGGTATAGTTCTGCCGAAATTACCGTCAATTATCCATTCATCTTTATCTAATTCTTCTTGTAAAATAGTGTCAAATTCATCTCGCGACAGATGTTCCCATTCGCCGCACCAAAATAATTTATCTAAATGAATTAGCGGTAGCTGTGTCTTTTCGGCAAGCGCTTTAGCAAATGTGGTTTTACCGCTACCTGCATTGCCGATTATAAGAATTCGTTTCATTATAATTTCCTTTTTATTATTGAGTCGATTTCATACATAGCAACCTTGTTAGAATCCCATTTTAATAGTTTTCTTGCCTCATCATATGTAAGCCATTTATATTCAGTATGTTCATTTGATAGCGTAGGCTCTAAATAGCACTCAAACGCAAATGAATATTCGGGAATAACAAAGGTGTTTTTATCCCAATGTTGACGTCTGCTTTCGGCAATAACTTCTGCCGGAACAAATGCTATACACGTGAGTTGTTTAATATTTTTAGGCTCGACGCCAATTTCTTCTGTTATTTCTCTCTTGGCTGCCTCTATAGGTGTTTCACCATTTTCTCCGCCTCCGGCAATAAATTGCCAATAGCTACTATCTGCCCTGCGAAATATACAGAACAATGGCTTACCGTCAACTACACGATATGGAATTGATAATATTTGATATGGTTCACGCATTTTTCTCACCTTTTATACTTTTATTTCCTTTAACTTTTCCAACAAAGCTATGACCTTAGGTTCTATATCATTAAGTATAGATTTTGCGTCTTCTGCCGCACATTTGATATCATCTACACGGCATTCTAAATCATCTGCAGCATCTTCTAATTCTTCTAATTCTTCAAGATTGGAATCATAACCTATCAGACAATGTCTGTAATCCATGTTCGCACCATCGCCTGAGATTTCAAGGGAATTAATGGGAGTTTTGTTAAATGTAATATTTAATCCATCACCTGAAAACTCGATATTTTCAAGTATTGCCTCTAATTTTTTTATACGGTTCTCAAGTTCTATAATCTTATTTTCCATTCAGGTCATCCTTTCTGTTTTTTACGACTACTTTACGAAACTCGGCGGGTGTTGTGCCTGCTATTTCTTTAAAAATTCGGTTAAAGTGTTGTACGGTTTTGAAACCGACCATATTTGCAACATCTTTAATCGGAACATCCGTAAAAGCAAGTTGTTTTTTTGCAATAGTAATTCTGTACTGCATCAAATATTCTATAGCTGTGCAACCAAGTTCTTCTTTCATAAGTGCGGTAAGAGTAGTATGATTTATTCCGGCATTAGCTGATATATCAGAGAGGGTTATACTATCACCATAATGGCTCTCTATATAAAGGACTGCATCCCGAAGCTTTGGGTTTTTAATAATTGGTGCGTTATCCGATTTTTGATGGGTTAAACCATAGCCGATAAGACCGTACATACGCTCTAAAGCAATAATAATCTCCATAAAGTAGGAACGGCCTCTACAAGACCAATACCAATCTCTTTGCTCGGTTAGTTCCTCTAACATATAGTCAGCGGATTGTTCGATTTTTTCCACCTGTGTCTCGGCGATAGCAATTACATACGCTTTATCAATAAACGGTTTTAACATAAACATATCGTGGGTAGTAGCGATATCACCATATTTACTGGAACGTAAAAGTTCAAAGGTCATATTGATATTTAAGAATTTAGGGTGGAAGTAAACGCAAGTGTAATGAGCTTTTGATTTTGATACGAGTACAGGGTTTTCCAATTCATCAAAGCACAAAAAAGACGGAGCGACAGCAGTAATTTTCTCACCGTCAACTTTAAATTCTAACTTTCCTTTAGTGAGTATAATTAGTAAAAAACACTTACCCTTGATATTGATATTATCAAACGAACCGTTCTTAACGCACTCAACAAAAGCAACCTTGCCTTCATTATACTTTCTGCCAACCGTAATGTGTTCCATACATCCACCACCTTTAACTATTTCCATTTTATCATAATTCGGCTTTCTCTTCAATGTTCAATTATTATCTAATTAGTAATTTCTTTTATCTAATCTTAAATTTAGTGTTTATGTTCTTGACAACAAT
>JAZRNK010000069.1:0-2218 GCA_045648145.1 Acutalibacteraceae bacterium
GTATGAGTCAACGCGGCGCAAAGGCCTATGCAACTTTAGGTTGGGATTTTGAAAAAATACTTGAGCACTTCTTCACAGGTGTAGAAGTCGTCCAATACAAATAAAAAAAGTGGTAAAATTAATAAGGGTAGATTTTGGGGATTGTTTAGTTTCGTTGCAATACCTTTACCAGGCACATGTGCTTGGATGGGCGCACTTGCAACAACAATGCTCGATATACGAATGAAACGCTCATTCCTTATTATATTCATAGGTGTTATAACCGCAGTCATTATAATGTCGATTTTAAGTTATTTAATTCTGGATTTGTTCTTTTAAAATAATAATATAAAAAGGTGCTGTGAGTTTCCTCACAGCACCTTTTTATATTAGTTTATCCTAACAGATTAATCAAAATACCGGCAGCAACTGCAGAACCGATAACACCTGCAACATTCGGTCCCATAGCGTGCATAAGCAAATAATTATTCGGATTTTCCTCACGGCCAACCTTCTGCGACACTCTCGCCGCCATAGGAACGGCCGAAACACCGGCAGAGCCAATAAGAGGATTAATTTTACCTTTAGTGAATATGTACATCAACTTACCAAACAACACACCGCCTGCAGTACCAAAAGCAAACGCACATAACCCCATAGCAATAATTTTTAATGTTTCAAATTTAAGGAAGGAGGTACCGTTAGTTGTAGCACCAACAGTAAGGCCCAATAATATAACGACGATATTCATAAGCTCGTTCTGAGCGGTTTTTGCCAAACGATCTACAACTCCCGACTCCTTAAACAAATTACCAAGCATAAGCATACCAACTAAAACAGCTGCATCGGGCAAGAGTAATGAAACAATTATAGTTACAAGGATGGGGAAAATAATCTTTTCGGTCTTTGATACCTCTCTTAACTGCTCCATCTTTACAGCACGCTCTTTTTTAGTTGTAAGCAAACGCATAATAGGCGGCTGAATAATCGGTACAAGTGCCATATAAGAATATGCGGCAACAGCAATCGGACCTAAAATTTCAGGTGAAAGCTTTGATGCAACAAAAATAGCCGTGGGACCATCTGCACCGCCAATAATACCTAGTGAGCCAGCCTGTGCAGGAGTCATACCAAGTAGCAAGGCACCGATAAAGGCGGCAAAAATACCAAGCTGAGCAGCAGCACCTAAAAGAAAGCTTTTTGGGTTAGCAATAAGCGGACCAAAGTCGGTCATAGCGCCAACGCCAAGGAAAATAAGCGGAGGATAAATGCCAAGCTTAACGCCTAAATACAATATATCTAAAAGACCACCATGCTTTAAAACCTCACCAACAAACACATGACCGTTTTCATCCCAAAACACAGTATTTGTAACATCCCATATTTCAGCATGAAAAATACCAGCGTTAGGCAGGTTGGCAAGCAACATACCAAAAGCTATCGGCAATAAAAGTAATGGTTCAAATTGAAATTTTGGATGAATAGCTAAAAACAAAAGTCCGCAAGCAACAGCAATCATTACAGCATTTTTCCAGCCATCACCTGAAAATAAAGCGAAAAGACCAGATTGCTCTAAAATATCAACCATAGTATCAAAAATTTCCATAAAAAACCACCCTGATTTATACTAAAATGCTCGTGTGTTATTAGCAACACCTGCAGCCTTCCAAGCTGACCTTGAGCAGCTAACCGATGGCTTTATTGAACGAATAATCGGTGTTTTACCGGTACCTTCATACATCATCATCACAGCGGCAGAAATAGCAGCAATTACATCGTCAGAATCTTCAACAGCAGGTGTTATTGTTTGAAGCTTAACAGACTCAACCTTATTTTCAACCATCTTTTTGATTTTTTTCGTTCCATAAACGCTCTGCATAACTGCGCCAAAAATAAAAATCAAAAAAACAAGTAAAATAAGCATAGCAAAAACAATAAGGAAACCACCCAAAGTAACCTTGCCGCCATATTCACTCATATTACCGGAAACTCCAAAATGTTGAGCTACCATTGTAAGAAATTCAAGCATAAAAAGAACCTCACAGTACTTATAATCAAACATTGATATTATATATTATAATATATCTAAATTCAACCGAAAAAACAAATTTGGTCAAAAAATTTTACAAAAAAATACCCGACGCGAAAGAAAGCTTCGGGTATTTTAAAATTTTTTGCTTATTGTCCTTTAATTTCTGTGCCGCCAATAGGACGAACGTTTAAAACATAGCACGAATTC
>JAZRNK010000070.1:0-3982 GCA_045648145.1 Acutalibacteraceae bacterium
AATGGCAAAAGAGCAGGGTTTGTCACTTAACCCTGCAAAAATTTCAGGCTCCTGCGGAAGATTGATGTGCTGTCTTAAATACGAGCAGGACGCTTACGAGCACCTTAGCAAAATCACTCCAAAAGTTGGCAGCTACGTCGACACCCCTCAAGGAAAAGGCACCGTAACCGACATAAGCTTGCTAACCGGTAAAGTTAAGGTTGCTATTGAAAACTCGGAGGCCTTGCCCATTACTGTTCACCGAGATGACATTGTGGTTTTACGCGGCTGTAAAGGCTGCAAGAAAAACACTCCAGAAGAACCAACCAATATAGAACAATAAAGAAAGCTGCCGATTAATAATCGGCAGCTTCTTGTTGTTCATCAAAGCTTAATAACGTCTCAAACAAATCTTGAAAAATCAAATCTCGATTTATTTTGTATACAGAGCATATTTTGTGTCGCTTTTCATCAAACGAATATTGCTTGTCATAATCTGGCATTGGTGCGGCTATAAATCTACTTTGCATATATCTTCCACTTCCGTTTAATAGCCACGCAACCGGCGCAACGTCCCAAATCACTCTTGACCACGGTTTTATGGTTGTATATTTCTCTGCTTCTGTAACCGTTCTTTTATACAAATAGTCACAAAGTTCATTTTTTCCTTCAAGCCAATATGCCAATTCCTGCTTGCTCGTCAACAAAGTATCGACAACCCCGTTGCAAGGCAGATGAACAAGCGGTATGCCGCAGCTAAAAACAACACGCGCTGCCGCTATGTCTTGTCGCATATTATACTCATCTGCACCGTTTGGGAGATAAGTGGCATGTCCACCTAACCATATCACAACGCAATTTTCTTTCATCTTAGGCTCTAAAAGCATTGCTGAAGCAATATTTGTTATTGCACCGATAGCTATAATATACAGAGGATTTTCAGATGAATATGTTTTTGACAACTCGACCAAATGCCTTGCCGCCTCAGACACAACAGGCGTTACTTCGTTACTTAAAAACTCCTCAGAGCCTTTAAACACAAGCTTGTCTAAATCAACTTTTTTTAATAGTTTTAATAAACCTTTTATTTCTTCATAACTTTTTTTCATGCCTTCTTTGGCGCTGTTTGAGCGAGGCGGTTTCAAAAAAGGCGCAGCATATATACCTTTAATATTAAACTTGTTTGTTCGCAAAGCCATAAAGCTTATCGCATATAAATCATCAATTTCGGTAAAAGCATCCGAATCTATTACTACGTCTATTATACCCTTTTTAACCGATAAGTTTTTAAAATACTGCTCTTGGGTCATTTGCTTCACCTCAATTTTAAAAAATTATTTCAACAACCGCAACCGACGCTGCAGGCAAAGTAAAAATGTTGCCTTCTATCTTCTTGCTTTTAACCTTAAACACATCGGGATTACATGGTGTTATCTCAACGTCAGGCTTTTCTGCAATATAATGTAAGTTTGCAGAAACGATTTTTTGCGACAAATCCAAACTTATTTCCTGAGAATAAATCATATCTGTATTAGCTATATGAATATAATATTTGTTCTCGGTTTTAGATGCAACAGCATCTATCGAGCCACTATACGAAATATCAACGGCATATTCTCCCTGGTATTTTTTAAACAAACTCATTACCGACCCAACAGGTTGAAAATAAGGCTCTTTTCCACACCCTAACGGAGTTGGAAGCATAATCGCATTAACCTGCCATACGTTACCAAAAAAGTCTGCCATTGTGGCTATTTCTAAAACGTCACTGTGACGCATAATGGTGTTTAAGCATCGCGCATACGCCACACCCGCACCCCAACTCGACAACACTTCATTTCGATTTCTACCCGGCAGGCAAGAATGCCCTTCGGTCAAAGCAAGTCGCTTGTTTCTGCAGTCACTTCGCATCACTTTAATGTGTTCGTCAAGTGATTTATATGCGTTCATCAAATGCCGCCAAGTGTTTTCATAATCAATGCGGTAGTCGGTTGCCGTAAGAGGTGAACTTTCTAAGCCTGAGTCAAAATGGTGATGAAAGGCCAACATTTCGATTTCAGAGATGTTACTCATTTGCCTACACCAATTGTTGCCTTTGTAATCCTTGTCTCCCCAACCAATCAGCTTTAAGGTCGGGTCAACTTTAAGCATAGCCTCGGCAAATCTACAGGTTGTATCATAACAGCCCTGTAAATCAAATCCCGTCTTTTCCATAATTCTATACGAGGTTTCGTTGCCAATTTGCCAATACTTAACATTAAATGGCTCAATAGCGCCATTGGCAATTCTCTCGGCATTGTCAGTGCCATTACAATAACCAACCCATTCAGCAGCCTCTGTAACCGTACCCAAACGACAGTTGTCGCCTTGCGGGTTAGCCCAGTTGTCAAAGCCGTCAGATTCCATATTCACCATTAATAATGGCTCAGCAGAAACTTTTTTGCAAAAATCAACAACCTCGTGTGTGCCAACGTGATTACTATACAAACCGCCCCAACAGTGATTTATCATAGGTACTCGGGCTTGTTTTTTGCCAACGCCCTCTCTCCAGTGGTAGTAATCAATAAACGTTCCGCCAAAACGCACCATAGAAGGCGACAACTCTTTAACCTTATTTATTACTTCCTCGTTCCAACAGTTTTTTGTATAATCCCATGCAGCATCAACCGAAGCATCGGTTGTGCCAAGCGGCTCCATAAACTGCATATATAAATAAGGTGATATTTTGTGCTTTTGTTCCATGCTCAATTTTAATTTAATCATATTTTCATCACCTATTTATAAAGTATAACTTTTACTTTGTATAATCAATGGTATACACAGACCGCTTTAACTTAAAAATGTCCGTTTTTTGAAGTTTTTACCCATTGTTGACTTTTTGTTTGGCGTTATATATAATAAATGCATGAAAAACACAACAAACTCTTTCAAAAAAACCTTTGAGATTAGCGCCGACGGATATAAATTGAAGGTCTATCAAGTTGGCGCCTCGACAAAACTTAATACCACAACACAAAACAAAAAGAAAGCCGACACTATCAAATGGATTCATTCTCACTTTACTTATGAGGTGTTTTTTATCACTTCCGGCGAATTAGAGCTAATCACCGAAAACTACACAAAAACATATAAAAAATCTATTCTCATCGTTCCGCCAAAATTCAAGCACCTCTCTATTCCTGTCAATAGCGAAAGCTTTTGCCTTCTTTTTAGTTTTGAAGACAAAACCGAGTATATAAATGCTGTGTGTAAAACGCTAAACGAAGGCGTTTTTGAGCTTGATTTGCCCAACAATATAGAGTTCTACATAAAAGCGTTTTCTGCCGCTATCGAAAATGATAATCCTGCTTATACCGATGCCGAGCATTTATCGGCGTTGATTTTCTCACACATTATAAGAAAGCTTGTTGACAAACCGAATAACATCTCATCGCCTCAAGAAGCAAACAATAAACACATAAATAGAATTGATGCTTATATTAACGAAAACATCGACAAAAAATTATGTTTAACCGATGTTTCTTCGGCTGTATATTTAAGCACAAAACAAATCTCAAGAATAATTCGCAAGGAATATGGTTGTACTTTTTGCGAGCTTTTGTGTGATAAAAGATTAGCAAGAGCGGAAATCTTGCTTAAAAACACCGATATTAAAATTTCCGAAATTGCACAGCAAACCTTTTGCCACACTCCAACATATTTCTACACCGCTTTTAAAGCCAAATACGGTATGACACCTTTAAAATACCGAAAAGAAATAAGCATACAAAAAACCGTTAGGAATGACTCCTAACGGTTTTCTTTTTATTCTGTTCTAAGAGCTACTACGGGGTCCTTCTTGGCGGCAACTCGTGATGGTATTAAACCGGCAATGAGTGTCAGCACCATACTTATTACAACAAGTCCAGTTCCACCGACAACCGGCAGATGTGCAACGTTCTTAATATCCGAAAGAGCTTCTATTATAAGATTTATCGGAATGTTAAGCAGTACGGTTACAATT
>JAZRNK010000071.1:0-15171 GCA_045648145.1 Acutalibacteraceae bacterium
CTCGTCAATCAGTGCTCGGTCGGCAATGTTACCCTTAACAAACTCCCACTTACAGTCAATGTGTTCGCATGATAACTTTTCAATTTCGGTCAAACGATATTCCTTAATAGAAACGTCGTAATAGTCGTTCATATTATCGAGTCCGACAATGTGGATGCCCGAAACGGTACGGATAAGTTCTAAACACAAGTTGGAACCGATAAATCCGGCCGCACCGGTGACCAAAACGGTCTTGTTTTTTAAATCAATATTAGGTGTTAGCATATGCTCCACTTCCTTATTGTAGTCTTATGCCGTTTTTAAGGCAATTGGATCCATTCACCCAAGGTTTCATCCCATTCGGGCGGATCAAAAGTTGCCAGTCCGGTGTCAGAATAAAAAGTGTATTCCGAAAAATACACCTTGCCCTTAACCTGATAAAAATCAACGCGCAAAAAAGGCAATCCTTGACTTAATGTTTTAGCCAAAGATAGCATTTCTTCTAATTTTTCCGGACGGTCAAAGGGGTTTTCACTGTTTGGATAATTCTGCCGTAGATCCAGCAAGTTCCAATCTGCGTCAAAATAATCGATAGACTCATTAGGCATCTTATCATTTTGGATCGTTTGAATAATTTTTGGAACGCCACCAAATGTCATTATTTTATAAACGGGCAGAGAATCTGTGCCAAAATTATCTTCCACATATTGCTCCGCAATAATTCGGGGCCTTACATTCTTATACGGCCATTCTCTGCTTGCCCAGTAATAATTCTTTTTCAAGCTGCGCTCTATCTTTGCTTTTGCCTTTTCCTTATCAAGCGTCGCCTTATCGCGACAAATTATAAGACCTCCGCTGTCATGGGTACATTTGAGCACAAACTGGTCAGGCAGGGCATCAAAATTAATCTGGTCAAAGCGGTCCCATACCCCTAACGTCGGTATGATATACTCGTCACCAACACACTCGGCAACATGCTTTTTAGCATCACACTTATCAACCATTTGAGTGTATTCCGGTTTGCGATTATATAATTTAAGCCATTGCAATTTTTCGTTGAAGGTTCGGGGGTTTTCAAGGTTTAGCTTCTTTCCTGTTCGTGCTATAAAAAGTAATTTCAAATAAGTTCTATCCGGCATCCACTTGAGTAACCCTCTTGCCGAAAGGCCTTGAATATGAATAAAATTCAATAGTTTTTGCATTTCTATTTCCTTTTTTACAATAATTTATGAGAATAGTCAAGCCATTGTTTGGTTATGCTTTCAACACTTAATTGTTGTCTTAACGCTTTTGCGTTATTTGCCAATTTGTCAGCCAACGGTGTGTCTTCAACAATTTTTTTAATTGCCGCATACAGTTGTTCAACGTCATTACACGGAACTAAAATTCCGTTTTGCTCGTTTTCAATAAGTGCTGCCGCACCTCCGCCAAGACAATCTGTAGAAACGCAAGGCAGTCCCATGGTCATTGCTTCTGCTAAAACATTTGGCATTCCTTCATAGTCACTCGATAACACAAACATTGCCGCATCTTTTATGTGCTCAGTAACGTTTTCTACTGCGCCCATTAACTTAACTTTATCTAAAACGCCAAGTTGTTGTGAAAACAGTTCCAGCTCTTGCTTTAGCGGTCCGTCACCGTAAATTCTCAATTCGTAATCAGGATGATTTTTGCTAAACTCGCTAAATGCATTTATCAAAAGCTTATGGTTCTTTTGAGAGGTAAGCCTTCCTACTGTTACGATATATTTACTCTTTGTGTCACTGGCTTTTGGAAGGTTTTGCGCTAACGGATTAAATATTATGCAACCCTTTTCCCTAACCTTTCCACTAAAGCAGTTTCTTGCTTCTTCAGTTTGAAAAACAAAGCCGTCTGCTAAAGGATAAATAAGCTTGCATAAAAACCTCTTTGGTTGTTTAATTGTCGCCGGATATATTCTTTCAGACACTATTATTTTGCTTTTTAATCCTATAGAAAACAGAATTGTCTGTAAATTCATTTCGGTCATAAAAGAAATCACAATATCAGGTTTTTGTTGCTTTATAAATTTGCGCATTTTCAAATTACGAACAAAATTCCTCAGTACCGGAATTTTAATTCCGGTTTTTGATGCCCAAATTGTTACGTTTTTATCAATGGTATATCCACATTCGGTGGTCTGCTGTGTAATAATTGTTGTGTCAATTCCGCGACGTAAAAACTCAGATGCAAGAGTACATACAACCCGTTCTGCTCCCCCAGAGAGAGAAACCCTGTTTATAACAAAAGCAACTTTTTTAATTTCCTCAATCTTTTTTGACATTCTTACGATACCTCAAATAATATTTCATACTACAAAAGAGAACTGATTTTGCCATATATTCTTGAAAGAATATAAACATTGCTCTTCATGGATAAGAGCCTTAAACGATCCTTGGCTCTAAGTTTAAAACCTTTAATAGCTTCGTGCTCTCTTCGGTTAATAAGGGGAACATCTTTCCAAGGGGAAAGCGCCTTGTATTTAAGATACCAATCTTTATATCTTGAACCGCAATCTGTAAACCAGGGTCTCTGAATGGCTCCGCCTGCATAATGCACAATTACAGTATTTTCAAGAGCATCATATGCTTGCTCTTTCGTATACCACCCACCCGCCATCATTCGTTTTGCAGAACGTTTTTTACAATATGTATGATTGGTCAAATTGTACTTCGGCGAATACAAACCAAAGAGCTTGTCGGGAATAGCGTTGTTTATAAGCGTTTGGTCAGCAAACGATAGCTCTTTAAGTTTGGGACAAGTTTTCATTATCATTTCGTAACAATTCTCTTTTCGCCAATTTTCAAGAGAATACATTACCACTCCACATTGAATATACAACTTGTTTCCCGTTAAAACATCTAAATCGGGATTCCTGTCTTTTTTGTCTTTTCTCAAACCATAAAAACCGCTGTTGGCGCATCCAACAACCACTTTGTCTTCCATATCATAGTCGCAAAGCTCGACTATACTGCCGTTTGCCACAGTATCCGAGTCTATATACAATACTCTGTCAACACTTTCGGGCAACAGCTTATCAATAAATGCGCGGGAATATGTAGCATAACTATCTCTAAAATTCTTAATGCCTGTTTTTTGCCCTATTTCAACAAGAATATCTTTAGCATAAATATAAACATTATTTACACCATAATCACGACATATTTCGTCAAGACAGGCTTTATTATCATCTTTAATGCCATAATCAAGAATATAAACATTACCTATTATACCTTGATTGTTGTCCAGCAACGACAGAAGCGAAATGCCTGTATGAATAGCAAATTCGTCACTCGTAGCATAACAAACATCAAGTTTTTTGGCTTTAGGCATCTTTCTTTCCTCGTTTCATAATCATTTTAAGTGTGTCGTCAAATGCTTTTAATCTAAACAATTTCGCAGTAGCACAATAAACTGCAACACCAAACACAACCTGTATTACTAAAGTTATAAAGGGCGCAAGACCAAGGAAATTCAACGAAAAAGTCGACAATCCCATTATTGCGCAGCACAAATACGCTCCGCCGAGGTCTTTAAGTTGGTCTTTAATTGCATATTTAAAATACTTTCTCATCTGTGTTGAATAAAGCACAACGCTGACAACAGTAGCTACTATACCACCAACAGCAATCAAGTGAACGCTATTTGTAAAAACAACCGCTATAATTATTGTGGCAAGGCTGACAGCTTTGGTAATTAGCATATCTTTAAAAATAAGATCACTTCTACCAATTCCCAACAAAGCCTCTTTACAAGTGTTTTCGTACGGCATTGTAATTTGCGTAATACAAATCAAATACATAAACGGTATTGCCGGAGCCCAAGTTTCAGTAAGTAAGGTTAATATAAACGACTTTGAAACCGCCATAAGACCAACAACAAGAGGTGTTATTAAAAACGATTGCATTACGACATTTTTCCTAACAAATTGCAACACTTTTTCTAAATCGTTCTGGTTATTGGCAACCACAGGGAAAAGCACACGTGATACTGCTCCGTTTGTATTAACAATTATCATTTTTGGGAAATTAGCCGCCTTGTTGTAATATGCCAAATCGCTGGAAGAATGTTTTTTGCCTATTACAAGACCGCGAATATCAGTTTCAATGTTCAAAACAAGGGTTGATAAAAACACCTTTGATGCAAACGGGAACATTTTTTTACAACGTTCAACCGAGAAGCCTATACGTGTTTTTAACGGACACACTATCGTTAAAACTATCATATCAATCAAATATTTAGATAATGACTGTGCCACAAGAGCATAAACGCCAAAACCAAGCAGGGCCATTACAATACCCATGGCTCCCGAAAAAATACCGGAGCACAAGGTTACCAAGGCGTATTTTTTAAATTGTAGCTTCTTTTGAAGATAAGCATACTTTATCGTGCTAAATGCAGAAATCGGTAATATCAACGCCATGATACGAAGCACTTTTGTGAGCTCAGGTGTTTCATAAAACTGAGCTATCAACGGCGCAGTTAAAAATAATACCGCGTAAAGAACTATAGATGTCGCAAAGTTTAACGTAAAAGCTGTATTATAGTCTTCATCCTCTGGACTTGGCATCTGCACCAATGCAGTACCAAAACCGGCCGTAACAAAGGTAATACCAAGCGTCGTAAAAATTGTTACTATTGAAACCGTACCGTAATCAGACGGGTCAAGCAAACGCGCAAGAACAATCGAAACAATTAGCGTTACGCCCTGCGACATAAATCTTTCAAGCAAGGACCAAATATATCCTGCCGCACTCTTACTTTTTGACAATTTTTGTATACTCCTTAAAGCTCATAAGGTTTTTGTCCTTTTCGCTTATAATCAAATTTTCTATGCCGCCAATAGCCTCAAACGGCCATTTTATATTAATATCTGGGTCATTATACATGATTCCCGAATCGCCCTCGCCATAGAAAACCTCGCCACACTTATACGACACAACCGAATCCTCAAGCACAAGGTAGCCGTGGCCGAAATATTGCGGAATGTATAGTTCAACCATATTTTCGCCCGTCAAATCAAAGCCAAGCCATTGACCGTATGTTTCGGAGTCAGGACGAAGGTCTACAATAACGTCATATACGTGACCACTGACACAACGCACCAATTTTGCCTGCTGTTTAACGAGCTGAAAATGGGTTGCGCGGATAACACCACGCTTGGATATGGTGTAAAACACCTCTTTTAAATCGTGCTCAATACCATTGGTTTTGAACATATCAACATTATAATCCTTTAAAAATCCGCCTCGCTCATCGGTAGCATAAAAAGGGGTCACTTTGTGCGCACCTTTAAGCGGTAATTCTTGAAATTCAAATTTTTGAATCATATTGCTTTGCTCCTTAATTTTTCGGGAACACTCGTTCCAATTCTCTTCTTTTATCTTTTTTCATGGCTTCTTCATCCCAATCAGGAGCAGATTCTAAGCATTTTTCGGCCAACTCTATAGTTGTTGTTATAACCTTCGCCGGCACCCCCCCAACTACAGTTCCTGAAGGAACATCTTTTGTAACAAGCGAACACGCACCGATAATACAATTATCACCAATGGTAACACCAGGTAATATTGTCGAATTATATCCAATAAAACAATTGTTCCCAACCTTTATTCTGCCAAACTTTAAAACTTTTTTGTATTTCTCATTGTTTCGAAATACCCATGTTGAACCATCGTGAGTTATAAAAAATACGCCACTTGCAATTCTCACATGATTTCCTATTTCAACAAGATATGGTTCGGAACCAAAATTTGGCATACTTACAAAACTACAATTTTCCCCCACTGAAACGCCTAATTTTCTCGCCAACTTAATAGGGTTGCCCATACTGTCTATAATATACTTGAGTTTTCCAACAATTTTCTTCAAAACTTTCATTTTTCTCTCCTATATGGTTTTCAACCAATCCATCGTCATTTGCGTTCCTTTGGCAAAAGAAATTTCAGGCTTATATCCCGTATCGTTCTTTAAATCGGAAATATCAAACACCGATAACGGCATATTAGTGCCCGTAAACGGAACGTCACCAAAAAGAGGAGGGTTGCTCTTGTCAAGCGCACTCGTCATTTCGATAATAAACTCTTTTAACGGTTTTGCATCACCACTGCCGATTATGTATTCACAAAAAGGCTTGCCTTTTTCTGCCACAAGGTAAAACGCCTTGGCAACGTCACTAACGTATACAAAATCATAACTCTGAACACCCGAGGTAAACTGCAACGGCTCCTTATTTATGATTTTTCTAATAGTTGTATTAACAAACCTCGGCGAAAACTCACCCACACCGTAAGCATTAGTAATCATCGGCCACAAAAGGTCAATACCTATATCCGCAGCAACGCTTTTGCACATTGCGTGAGCAATCATCTTACCCATACCGTAAATATAAGCCATGCCCGGACGGCTTCCTTGAGCTTCAATCGCCGCCGCTACCTCTTTTTCCATAATGCTTCCGGCACAAACAAACCTCTGACAGCCAACTTCTTTGGCTGCCTTCATTATTTCAACAGTATCGATAGCATTTTTCATCTGAAGAGTATAATCAACCCTTTGAGGACCTGCCGAGCCTGCCCAAGCAAAATGAACAAAGGTATCGTAATAATCAGGCTTTATACTTGATTTAAATTTATCAATATCGGTAACGTCCAGCTTCTTATATGTAAGCTTTTCGTTTGCTGTTAAACGATTAGGCTTGTCCACAATATCAAGCGCAAGTACCTCTTTGCCCTGCTCTAAAAAACAGTTTACAGTATAGCTGCCAACAAATCCGTCTGCGCCTGTGATGATTACTCTTTCCATTCGGTTTTCACCCTATTTCAAAAAATTCTTCAATCTGTTTAGTCATACACTCTCTGACGTCGGCACCCGATTGCCAAACCTTTGTCCACTCGACAATCTTTTTCATTGCCGTGTCAAGATTCCATTTCGGTTTCCAGCCAAAAGTGGCTTTAAGCTTTGAACAATCGAGCTTTAAGAAGTTGGCTTCATGAGGACCTCCGTCATACTTATTAACCCACTTTAGACCCTCACCCCATTCTTTAACAAACAGGTCTACTAAAGCACCTGTCTGGAAGCAATCAACGTCATCAGGACCAACGTTATAATAATCACTGTATTTAATATCATCATACTGTGCTGCCGCAATCATAAGATAAGCATAAAGCGGCTCTAATACGTGCTGATACGGTCTTGTGGAATACGGATTTCTAACGACAATGTCCCTTTTGTCTATTGCTGCACGAATGCTATCAGGAACAATTCTGTCGTTGGCAAAATCGCCGCCGCCGATAACGTTACCTGCTCTTGCGGTGGAAATTGCCACTTTGTTATCTGCAAAGAACGACTTTTTATAGCTGTGTGTAACAAGCTCCGAGCAAGACTTGCTATTAGAATACGGATCATATCCATCAAGCGGTTCGTTTTCTCTGTAGCCCCATTCCCACTCTTTGTTCTCGTAAACCTTGTCGGTTGTAACGTTCAAAAACGATTTTACACTGTCAGACAGTCTAACACATTCAAGAACATTAACCGTACCCATTACGTTTACATCGTAGGTGTACTTCGGCTCTTTATAGCCATCGCGAACAATAGGCTGTGCCGCCAAGTGAAGAACAACCTCGGGCTTAAAAGAATCAAACAACTCCTTTAATTTATCGTAATCTCTTATATCACCGATTACCGAGGTCATGCCCTCTTCAATTTTCGCAATTTCAAATAATGATGGTGTTGTGGGTGGGGTTAAAGAATAACCTGCAACCTCAGCACCTGCATATTTTAAAATTGCACATAACCACGAGCCCTTAAACCCTGTGTGCCCTGTTACAAGAACCTTTTTACCTTTATAAAAAGACAAATCAAGCATAAATTTAATCCTTCCACAATTTCCAAGGTGCTTCATTAGAAGCCCAAAGCTTTTCAAGTTTTTCTTTTTCTCTTAATGTATCCATACACTGCCAAAAGCCTTTGTGTGTATACGCCATAAGCTCGCCGTTTGCCAAAAGTTTTTCCATTGGCTCTTTTTCGAGCACGATTTCGTCACCGTCAATACAATCGAAAAACTGAGGTTCGAAAACCATAAAGCCAATGTTTATAAGGTCGCCGTCGAGGTCGGATTTTTCTCTAAACGCCTTAACCTCGCCGTTTTCAATTTCAAGAACACCTTTGCTCTGACCAAAATTATATACCGAAACCGTTCCCACTTTTCCGTGCGATTTGTGATATTCAAGCAACACATTGATATCTACGTCACCTACCGCATCACCATAAGTCAACATAAACGGCTCATCGCCAACGTAATTGCGAATGCGCTTAACACGTCCTCCTGTTTGTGTGTTAAGACCTGTATCAACAACCGTTACCTTCCAAGACTCTGCGTGACGGTTGTGAACAATAATATCGTTGCCGTTTGTAAAATCAAAGGTGATGTCACTTGTATGAAGAAAATAATTTGCAAACCACTCTTTAATAATGTGCTGCTTATAGCCTGCGCAAATAATGAACTCGTTAAAACCAAACGCAGCATACTCCTTCATAATATGCCACAAAATCGGCATACCGCCAATCTCAACCATCGGCTTTGGCTTAAAAGCTGATTCCTCTGAAATTCTGGTACCAAATCCACCTGCTAAAATTACAACCTTCACGATTTTAACATCTCCTTTGTCAAAATTATTCTTCCTTTATGCCTCTGCGCTGCCGCCATTTAAATTTAACCGCTGGAATTTTTACTCTGCCTCTAAGCAGTACACAAGCAATACTTAAATACAAAGCATACCGAATACGTGGCGTTATCAATAAAGAGTCTGCACGAGCAAGGAAAATAACATAAGTTGCAAAAAACAACCACGCTGATGCAACTACCGTATAACCTTTGCTATACCATCTGGCTATTTTACATTCAAGCCAAGAAAAAGCATAACCAAAAGCGCCCATAAACAAATATCCTAATTCTTTAAAGTTATAATACGCTTCGGCATACATTGAATAACCCCAACCGGCATTTTCACCGCTTTTTTCAGTAATCCAAGCAGAAAGACGCCATCGCTCCGGCTCATTAATATCTAACATTTCCAAAATGCTCATGTCTGGAACAATACCTTTTAAAAACGTATATAAAAGCGTCTGCTCGCTTTCAACAACTCCCGAATCAATGTCAGAAATAGTAGTTGTTAAAACTCGCAAAGAGCCACCCATTTCCGATATTAACATAACAAGCTGATCAGATATTCCCTCTCCAAAAAGCGCATCCATAAGCACTTCAAAGGTTAGTTCAGACATTGCCATTCTTCGCACGTTTACAAAAGCACCTATTAAATACAAGAAGAACAATGCTGCAGCCACCGCTATTACTTTCTTGTGTATTGGAATTGTTTTTATGTCTTTTCCCCACAAAAAAATCATACCAAAAACAATAGGAATAAGTACATTACGTGAACCAAACAAAAGAGTAGTAAGTCCTACTATACCACTAACAATTATTATTATTTTTTTGAACTCGTCGCCCTTGGCTCTGTGTGAATAACACACCATATAAAAAGTAATATAAAAAAGCAAAACCAAAATAAACGGTGCGTCTTGTGAATTGCGTGCATTAAACGCATCAAGGTATGTAGCGTCTACTCTTGACTCAAGTCTTAGTAAATTGTACACAGAATAAATTATTCCTGACACAATAAAAATCAATTCCGGCCAAGAAATATATTTACTTTCTTGCAATTGTGTTTTAACTACTGTTTCTTGAATTGGTTTTTCTTTTTCAGAGTGTATTTCATGTGCTATAATAGCGCACGTACACATAAAAACAGTACAATACAGCTGAAAATCCATTGATTTAACAATCACGGCATCCGTTGCCCAAACAAAAACATCAATAATTCCAACTATTTCAATTCCCAAAGCATAAAGCGCTAACTGACCGGCGTTAGTAAGCGCGGTATAGCAAAGAAAATAAAAGAACACTGAATTTATATATTGTGTAGATTTTACCCACCAAACCAAACAAAACACATAAACACAAGATAATACGAGTGCTTTTGCCCACAGAACATCGTCGGAAAATTCCACTGCGAATTTCCACACAAATAGAATGATCCCTGCTATAAAAACATGTATTAATGGTTTGATTTTTTGTTTTGTCTGTTTTGTTTCACTCATATCTATTATCTGTTCCTATCACTATTATGATATACTCTCAAAATAATCTATCCATTTACTTCCTATCAAATCACAATCAAGACGATTGCGAATTTGTTGTGCGATTTTACCTATTCTTTCAGCAAGCTCAGGGTTTTCTATAAGCTCGTTTATAGCAGTAGCCATAGCGTCGGCATCTCCCACAGGAACAAGAATCCCGTTTTCTTTACTCTCAACAAGCTCCCTCGGGCCACCGCAGGGACAGTCTGTACTAATACACGGAAGTCCAACTGCCATCGCCTCAATAAGAGCATTAGGCATACCCTCAAAATCAGACGACATAACGAACATTGCTGCATCTTTTGTGTGTTCACACAAATCATTTACGTTTCCCGGCAGATGTACCTTTCCGTCAAGTCCCAATTCTTTTACCTGTGCCTCTAAGCAAGCGCGCAAAGATCCTTCGCCATATATTACAAGCTCATATTCGGGGTGCTTTTTTGACACCTTTGCAAAAGCCGATATAAGCATCTTTTGATTTTTTTGGCTATGTAATCTTCCGGCAGTTACTATATGTTTTTTTCTTTCTCCGCTATATACTTCCGGCAACCCTTCAGTAAACAACGGATTAAAAATAACCGTTCCTCTGCCTTTTAGTTTTTTGCTGTAGTATTGTTTTGCGTCATTGGTTTGAAAAACAAATCCATCGGCAAACATCATTAAAAATCTGGAGACGTGTTTAACAACCGCCTTGCCAAGAAAATTTGCAGGGTCGTTTCGTTCTGAAACAACCACCTTGATTTTAAGACCAATAGCCGCCAGTGAAGCGTAAATACAATTTGGAACGCCCATAACTAACATAACATCGGCTTGTGATTGTTTTATTAACCTTCTCAATTCACACAGCTTGGCAAAATAATTTTTGCTGGCTGTTAGGCATTTGCGCTCCACACCATTAGGCACTTCGTACTCATTTTTCTCTATGCGTTCAGTTATAATATCACAAGCTATGTTGTTTTTTATCATGTGCTCTGCAAGATATACTGTCACTCGCTCTGCTCCGCCGCGGGAAAGAGAAGTATTATATATAATTAATTTTTTCATAATTAAAACCTTTCCTACGCAACAAACAAAGCGCCTTTTTTATTTTAGGAAATCCACAATATCTGCATACTTTTCATAGTATTTGTTTGCAAAAAAATCTGCCCAGCCTGTCATAACGCCCACACAATGTTTTTTGCGGAACGCCGGACAATATCTTGTCCACGCGTACTCCTTATGCTCTTTGGCTGTATACATGATTTTCTTGTACGGTAGTTTATCAAACTCCGCCATACACTCCGGTGTTCCCATACCGTCACGGTCGGTCGCCATAACTACAATTTTGTCAAAATTAATTCGCTTGCTGCGTTCTTCCCACTTTTTCTTGGCTTCTTCAAAGCTTTTATAATGCACAAACCTAATTTCAACATCATCCAAACGGCCTACGGGATACGGCACCTCGTTTGTTTTGTATTCTATAAGTTCTGTATTTAAATATTTTTTAAGATTACTGCAAAATTTAACGAAATCCGGACCGTCAAAAGCCAGATTTACAGTTGGAGATAAAAACTGCATTTTAAGGTCATGGTATATTACCCCCCCCGCACAAAATTGGCAAATTATGGTAAAATCCCTGTCCTTTATTGCATCATTTAAGGCTTTAACCTTGTTTTTTCGCAAAATCTTAGCCGGTATCTTCTTTAAATTATTAACTACTCTTAACAAAAGAGATGCCGACCATGGCCGTTGAATGTTTTTATCATCTAACATTTGCTTCACATCCAAAATTTCAAAATACTTCTTTTTTTACCTTGTTATAATATCCTTCTCTGAGTTCGTCCAAATCTTTTAAATTGAACTCATCTGCTTTGTCATAATTTCGACGTGCAACAGCAACCTTTTCTTCTGCGCTAAGCTTACAAAAGGCTAATATCGACCGTTCAATATCACTGATGCTTTTCCTTTTGACAACAAAACGTTCCTCCAAAAGCTCCGGAATGCCACCAGTCCTTGCTCCAATACAAGGACAACCGCGACCCATAGCTTCAACCACCGCGCGCGGCAACCCCTCCTGCAGACTGGGTTGAACATATATATCACATTCATCCAGCAAATTAAACACTTCTGACAAGGGCTGTGGACCGGTAAACACAACCTGGTCTTCTACATCGTGCTTTTTGGCAACGCTACGCAAATACGTCTGATCACCTTCGCCTACTATTAAGTACTTAACGCGTATACCTGCTCGATTCAACGCAGGAATGGCCGCTATAACATACTGTTGTCCCTTATATTTAACGTTTACGCCTGCCGTTGTCATCAATGTGATTTCTTTTTTATTAGCTTCGCCAATTTTTTCTATTCGTTTGTTCAAAACATCTTCGTTTGATGATATAACAACATCAGAAACCCCGACAGTTTCATTCTTACAAGGATACCTTCTTTGTAAAAATTCTTTGGTAACATAGAGCGCATAATCAGCATTTTTAAGAACGTTTCTCATCTTAAAAAACATATATGGAGCAATAGCCTTACCTACCACACCGTGATTCCAATAAGCGTCCCACGGACATCCCATAGCCTCGGCAAAATACGGTTTTTTGAGTTTTTTTGCTACAGCTGCTGCTTTATATGCTGATATTGAAGGACAACGAACAAAAGCTATATCACAATCTTTCATGGCTATTATTATTTCTTTTGTATACGCTCCAACAAGCGCCTTTGATAAAGATCTTATTTTCACCGTATCTACAACAAGATCTGTAATATCTTCATATTCATCAGTCACTTTTTCAAGATCAAAAAAACGTGAAAAAAGCACAATTGGACCAAAAGCATTATAATAACGCCTAAGTATTGTAAAATACTTTCCTCTTGCATATAATCTTCCCTGACATTCAGCAATACTAATGTCTGTCGCAATGAAGATTTTCATTTTTTACCCTCTTTCGCTTCGTTTTTGTATAATCTTGCTTCCTGAGGGAAAGTCGCCCTTAACCACACTGCCTGCGCCCACAAGACAATTATCGCCTATATGTGTTCCTCGCAAAATAACTGTATTGGCGCCAATCCAACAGTTTTTACCGATTGTTATTTCTGACGAAACGTATTCCTTACGCTTAACACCGCTTTCGGCGTTATACAAATGGTCGTGGTCATACACAAGTACGTTAGGTCCGAATATCGTGTTTTCGCCAATCTCTATTTTTTCGTGACAAACTATTTTACAATCGCTATTAAGGTTAGACATCGCACCCATCTTCAAAACAGCACCTTTTCGTACCGTACAAACCGTGCGAGAGCCTATAGCAACACCCCTACCGATAATAAGCTTACCGCCTCTGCTAATAGTAATGTCTGCGCCTTTAAAAACACGAACAATGTTTTTATAATTGCATTTTCCAAAAATTCGGTTCCATCCGAAAATAATATTTCCCCGTAAAACAGCAAATATATTTTTCAGCGTTTCCTTCATGCGTTTTCTGTCTCCTGCAAATATTTTTCTATAACCGTATCTCGATTGAATTCCTTTTCGATTTTCTCTCTGCCCGCCTTACCCATCTCGGCCTTTTGCTCTTGAGTAAGTGACAAGAACTTTTCAACCTGCTCAATAAGACTTTCGGCATTATCGGCTTCAAATAAATAACCTGTTTTGCCGTCTTCGACTACGTCAACAGAGCCATTTACCTTCGATGCAATGCAAGCTCTACCGGTTGCAGCCGACTCAAGCAGTACGTTTGGCACACCCTCACCACCGTGCGATGGCAATACTGTGCAATTACACTTTTCAACCCAATCGTTTATATCTTTTCTAAAACCGATATAATTTACAAAGCCCTGCTGTTGATAATCTTCAAGAATCGCTTTGTATTTCTCTTCTTCATTCCAACCCGCGATTATAAACTCGGTGTTTGGATACTTTTTCTTGATGGTTTTTGCGCATTCAAGATACTGGTCTATACCTTTAAGCTTCATTACTCGGCCAATGAAAATGAAACGAATAACATCACCATCAGGCATTGGAACAAACTTATGCTCCTCTAAATTACAACCCGAGCCAGGAAGCATTTCGTGGTTATTAGCAACCATTTTGTTTTCCACAAAGAAATCACGATCTCCAACATTTTGGAAAAACACTTTGTAGCACTTCTTTATCGAAATTTTATAAAGAATTTTACAAATTCCACTTACAAGATTTTTTTTCAAAAAGGTTGCGCCGGTACCGGTAATATTACAAACCTGCTTATATTTACGGTTGCTTGCCATTGTACCGTATATGTTCGGCTTTATTGTGTATGAAAAAATAATATCCGGATTAATTTCAGGAATCATTTTTTTATAAAACGCAATAAGCTTAAGGTCCTTTATGGGATTAACGCCTCTGCGGTCAATCTCGGTAGGAACAATTTTACATCCCAAATCTTCAAAGTACTTGTTTTCATCACTTTGAGGGATAGATAAATAAACCTCGTTACCCTCTTGTACTAACCTGTTTATTAATTCCTTGCGAAACGAATACAAGGTTATAAAATGATTTGCCAAAAACAAAATCTTTTTCATTAAACGGTCTCTTCTTTCTCCTCTTTTTCGACTTCGCGCTTCATTTCGCCCGTGCCGCCCTCAACAACGCCATCCGACTTTAGTACGTTTAAAATTGTGCCAAAAAAGCACTTGCAATCAAACAAAAAGCTCATCTTTTCAACATACTCGCCGTCAAACTTGGCTTTGACGTCTATTTCAAGCTCGTCTCGTCCGTTAATCTGAGCCCAACCGGTAAGCCCCGGCATAATGTCGTTTGCTCCGTATTTGTCACGCTCTGCCAACAAATCTTCCTGATTCCAAAGCGCCGGTCGAGGACCGATTATACTCATCTGTCCGACAAAAATGTTAAATATCTGCGGCAGCTCGTCAAGGCTTGTTTTTCGCAAAATCTTGCCAACTTTTGTTATGTACTGCTCGGGATTTTCAAGCAGGTGTGTGGGCATATCGTGCGGTGTGCTC
>JAZRNK010000072.1:0-16345 GCA_045648145.1 Acutalibacteraceae bacterium
GGCAACATATATGCTCCGTTGTAGCAAACCGAGTAAGCCCATACGTTTTCCCACTCACTCCACGAGGCGCAAAAAATACCGCCCGAAATCACGTGACAAACAAACCTTAACACAACCGTCATGGCAACACCTGCGGCTATACCAAAAATGCCTTTTTTCTTAAAGACACCCGACAAGCCTAAAACGGTATACGCCAAAATGTAGTCAAACACCATACATCCTACAAGATACCACGGTGTAAGGCCCCAGCCAAGCATACCCTCGGCAATTCCAAATAATAATTGAATTGCCGAATAAATAAACGCCGAAACAAGTCCCCACGAAGTATTATACATAATAGCGATGATAACAATCGGAAGCATTGAAAGCGGTGTAACCGAACCTCCCAACGGCATTTCAAAGTGCGGCACAACCTCACTTAAAACGGTAGCCAAAGCCAACATTACGGCTGTTACGCAGATTTTTTTAACTGTTTTGTTCATTTTTTCTCCTTTCTGTACTAAAAGCACGCGGCATTTTGCCAAAATTTGATTTTTGGGACAACCCCCAAAGGTAATCTCACAGAAAGGGAAACAAAAAAGTCCGCCACTGCCGGCGGACTTTTAACACTTTGAAAAAATTCCTACGACGGCATTATCCGTATCAGGTCAACGGTCAGAACGAAACACGCTCTATCTCAGCCGAGTCAATTCTCAGCACCCTTTTCTGTTCAATTGTCTATATTATACTCTTCTTTAAAAATTTGTCAATAGTTTTGGTCAACGATAGCTTTATAAATTTCATTTTTTCTGACCCCTGTAATACCTGCCGCCTCTTTAGCAGCCATGGTGGGTGACATTCCATCAGAAATGAACTTTTTAGCCAAGTTAAAGGCATCCTCTTTAGAAAACTCTGATTGAGCCTCACTTTTTTCTGCACCATTGACAATAATGACAAACTCACCTTTTGGAGCCGTTTGAGAATATTTTTGCGATGCTTCCTTAAGAGTGGTAAGCTCACAGTTTTCGTGTAGCTTGGTCAACTCCTTTACGAGCGCAATTTTACGGTCTCCAAAGTATTTATACATATCCTTAAGCGTTGCTGAAAGCTTATGCGGCGCCTCATAAAAAATCAAGGTGCGCTCTTCGTTCTTGACCGCCTCTAAATGCTCAATACGGCTCGGCTTGTTAACCGACAGAAAGCCCTCAAAGCAAAAGCGACCTGACGGCATACCCGAAATTGCCAACGCCGTTATCAAAGCGCTCGGTCCCGGTACCGACTCAACCTCAACATTACGCTCACGACAGTATCTCACCAAATCTTCACCGGGGTCAGAAATCGCCGGCATACCGGCATCGGTAACCAATGCACAGCTCTCTCCTGCAAGAATACGGTCGGCAATCACATCGTGACGCGTAACCTTATTATGCTCGTGATAGCTTACCATTGGCTTTTTAATTCCTAAATGATTAAGCAATTTTAGTGTGACGCGAGTGTCCTCTGCGGCAATAAAATCAACCGTTTCGAGAATCTCTGCCGCCCTTGGCGACAAATCGCCCAAATTTCCTATGGGCGTTCCAACCACGTATAACTTTGCGCTCATTTTACTTCCTTTCAAATACTTTTGCCTTTACCCTGCTTGTAGTCGCCATAGATTTCCATCATCTCGTCCGACAACACACCGTTTTCCTCGACATAAAGCGGTGGCAGAATAGTCATTCCCTTTTTACCGCCAAGCCTTCCCTCAACCAAAATAAGCCAAGGCTCCTTACCGGGACGCTGAATAACCTCACGCATTACCTTAGGCTCAATGCCGCCATTTCTCATTTCGCAAATAACATCAGCCAAGCGTTCGGGGCGGTGACAAATACATAATCGTCCACCATATTTTAATAGATAAGACGCCGCCTTCACCACGTCCTCAAAACAGCACATCACTTCGTGACGCGCAATTTTTTGCGCTTCGGTAAGACTTTTAACCCCTGCGTTGTCTGCCTTGTAGGGTGGATTACAGGTAACAAGGTCAAACCTGCCTTGTGGCAAGTTGCCTTTTATGTCCTTCATGTCAAGATTATGAATGCTTAAAACATCCCTTAAATCATTCAATTCTGCCGTCTGCTCTGCAAGGTGAGTTGCTGATTTTTGTATGTCAACGCCGTACACCTGCTTGGCAGCGCCGTTTTTTATAAGCAACAGGGCAATGATTCCACAGCCTGTGCCAAGGTCACACGCCAAGTCCGACTTGTGACCGCCTGCAAAATCAGCAAGCAAAACCGCATCGGTACCAAAGGTGTGATCGTCGCTTACTAAAATCGAATACCTGCCCAACGGCTCTTTTTTTACTTCCGCCATTATTTACGGCTCCACTTAACACCCTGCGGTGTATCCTCAAGCACGATACCCATTTCGTTTAATTTGTCGCGGATAGCGTCGGCAGTTTTAAAATCTTTAGCCTTTCTTGCAGCAGTACGCTCGGCAATAAGAGCTTCAACCTCACTGTCAAGAGAATCATCTTTTTTGTTGTAAAGAATACCGAGTACCCCGCAAAGCTCGTCAAACAGCTCTAAAGCGGCGGTAAGCGAGCCCTTGCCTGCCGATGCTGCAACAAGCTTATTTATATCTCTTGCCAACATAAAGAGTGCGCCCAAAGCGTCGGCTGTGTTAAGATCGTCATCCATGGCCTCTTTAAACTGCTCTTTATAAGATTTTAAAAATTCAGGTGCCTCACCGCCGTCGGCAGCGTGCTCTATCGCAAACACAAGACCCTCGCGGCACTTATAAAGTCGGTCAAGCGAATTTATAGCCTGCTCAATAATTTCTACACTATAGTTTATCGGACTACGGTAGTGCGACGAAATCATAATATATCTTATCGGCTCATAACCGAACTTGTCGGCAACCTCACGAACAGTAAAGAAATTGCCGAGTGATTTCGACATCTTGCGGTTATCAACGTTTATATAACCGTTGTGCATCCAATAGTGCGCAAAATCGCAACCATTAGCACATTCAGACTGTGCAACCTCATTCTCGTGGTGCGGGAAAATTAAATCCTGACCACCACAGTGAATGTCAATAGTTTTGCCCAAAAATCTGCCTGCCATTGCCGAACACTCAATATGCCAACCCGGTCTACCGTTGCCCCAAGGCGACTCCCAGAACGGCTCGCCCGGTTTTGCGCCCTTCCACAAGCAGAAATCCATTGCTTCCTCTTTAACCTCGGAAACATCAATTCTTGCACCTGCTTCAAGGTCCTCAAGCGGTTGATGAGAAAGCTTGCCGTATTCATCAAACTTTCTCGCACGGAAATAAACGTCATTACCAGACTGATAAGCAAATCCCTTTTCTTGAAGTGAAGAAATGATATCAATAATAGCGTCAATATTTTCTGTTGCTCTTGGATGAACGGTTGCCTTGCGAATATTCAAGCCTTCTGCATCGGTCCAAAACTCTTTAATATATCTCTCAGCAACCTCAGGCACAGTAATACCCTCTTCGTTAGCCTTTTTAATAAGCTTGTCGTCAATATCGGTAAAGTTCTGAACAAACTTTACGTCAAGTCCCGTCCATTCAAGATAGCGACGCAACACGTCAAAAACACAAAGAGGTCTTGCGTTACCGATGTGTATAAAGTTATAAACCGTCGGTCCGCAAGCGTAAATTTTTACTTCACCGGGGTCAACGGTTACTAAATCCTGCTTTACTCTTGTAAGCGTATTATAAATTTTCATTTCTATCACCTTTTTATACCTTTGTCAAATTTACTGTTTAGATAAACTATCAACCATCTCGGTAAGTGCGTTTATCCTGTTGTTCAATTCATTAAACTGCTGTGCAACAGGGTCAGCAATGTTAACCTGATCAAGCAATTCTATTTTTTGGCCATTCTGCCTTACCACCCTTGCAGGAACACCCACCACGGTACTGTTTGGCGGTACCTCTTTCAAAACAACCGCGCCTGCGGCTATGCGCGAATTATCACCAACCTTGAACGGTCCCAAAACCTTAGCGCCCGTACTTATCATTACGTTGTTGCCAATAGTGGGATGACGTTTTCCAACGTCCTTACCCGTACCGCCAAGCGTAACGCCCTGATAAATCAGAACATCGTCGCCTATTTCGGCCGTTTCACCAATTACAACGCCATGACCGTGGTCAATAACCAACCTTCTGCCGATAGTAGCGCCCGGATGAATTTCTATGCCCGTTTTTCTGGCGGCTCTTTGAGAAATCCACCTTGCTAAAAACTTGCAATTATGTTTATAGAACCAATGCGCTCTTCTATGCATTCTTATAGCTTTAACACCGGGATAAAGGAAAAAAATCTCCAACCAGCTTCTCGCAGCAGGGTCTCTTTCCTTAACGGCGGCAATGTCTTCCCTTATTCTGTCAAACAAACCTATTCCTCCTTTAAAAAAGAAAGCCTCCGTCAGCCAAATAGCCGACGGAGGCGAATTATCGCGGTTCCACTCCTGTTTGTAACTCTTAAAGCCTATAACGGTGGCCAAACCGCACGGGAATACTCAAATTCCTCCCGCGTGCTGATGGGTGCATTCGCCATGCTTTTTGCCCAAAACCATCTCAGTCTCTGTGGTTTTGTCCCTGTTGCACAAGTTCACGGTTACTGATCCCTTTTAACGCATTTATCTTACTTATATTACATTATATCAATTATTTTTAATTTGTCTACAATTTTTTATATTTGTTGGTCCTTAATTAAATCTTTTGCCCAGAAGAACAACACGTAGAAGAAGGCGGCAGATGCAGCCGTTGCAATTCTTGCAGTCCAGTTTCCATCGAAAATTGAGAGGGTTTCGAGTATTGCATTTACAAGCAACCACGCTTTTACCACTGCAAACTTGTCTATAGCAATAACACCGGTTTCTGCTGATGTCACAAACGATTTTGCGCATTTTCTGAAATTACCGAAACAGAAAACATTCAAAAATACTACTGCTACGGTTATGATAATAAATACAACGCCTATAATAGTCCATCCGAGTCCTAAAAACGCCGCCGGTAACTGTTCTGCTTCAAATATTTCTATAAAGCTTTCACCGGTGAAAATGTTGGCAAAAAACAGCATAATCAGTGATGCCAAACCAAGTAAGCCTACTGCCACCCAGTTTATAACCCAGATTATTGTTGCACTCACACTCAAAATCTTTAAAGGAGTTATGTATCCTGAGAACTTATCACTTATTGCTGACTGACGAAGCAACCAGAACGACACCGCGCACAAAATATCAAGCACTACGTCTAAGCTGAAATCGAACAACCCTGCCACCGCATATACTGTCACAAGAATACAGGCTGCCAAAAACAAATTGGATGAAAAAATGTTTTTGAAAAAGCCGTAAACGGCAGGTACTTGAGCGCTCTGCTCCCCAACAGAAGTAGCTTGTGACTCCTGCTGTACCTCACGCAAATCTGCACCACAAGCAGTACAAAAGACGCTGCCGTCTTGAATTTCTTTACCACATTTTACACACCACATAATAATCCCCCTTTAAAAATATTATTTAGATGAATCAATACACTCGTAACTGTCCTTCATGTAAATAACACCCGAAAGTGCTGCAAAGACAGTTGAAATCCAAAGTATAACGTTATATACGATTACAAAAATTTCGGTCAATACTGCCGACAAATTAGTGGCAGCAGACATTAACGGCACAATACTCTCGGTAAAATACAACGTTGCAATACCAAACAATATCGCCACCATCTGCGTAACCGTTTTGACCTTGCCCCAAATGTTTGCGGCAATAACCTTTTTTGAATCAGACGAAACAGCCACAAGCCTTAAAGACGCTATCATAAACTCTCTGAAAAGCACTATAAACAGCACCCACGCAATACCGTAACCAAAACCCTTTGCCAAAAAAGCAATAAAGGCGGCGGTTGTCAGCATTTTGTCTGCCAACGGGTCCAAAAACTTACCAAAGCTTGTCACAATATTCTGTTGTCTTGCTATTTTACCGTCAAGAAAATCGGTAAACGAAGCCACCGCAAAGAGCACAAAGGCAACAAGATAATGATGCGGAAACTCAATCAACATTGCCGCCATAAAAAGCGGTGTCATAATAATACGTGCTACTGTCAGTTTGTTGGGTAAATTCATAATGCTCTCCTGTCCTTACAGATATTATTCTACTTGGCCTAAAAGGTCATATTCCAAAACGTCGTTAATTCGCACGTTTACAAACGTGCCTATCTCCTGCGCAGCTTGTGCAATAAAGAAAACCTTGCCGTCAATATCGGGCGCGTCACTTTTACTGCGTCCAAAATAACATTTAATATAATCGTCGTAACCTTCGACCAACACTTCCTGTAAAGTGCCGATTTTTTCGCTATTTTTAGAAATAGTTATGGTAAACTGGTCGTTCATAACAGCTTCACTTCGGTCAACACGTACCTGCATATCAATTTGGTCCTCAAATTGCGCCGCCATTGTACCCTCTTCTTCAGAGTACGCAAAACAACCCAGTCGGTCAAACCGCATATCCTTTACAAATTCGCAAACCTGTGAAAACTGCTCCTGCGTTTCACCCGGAAAACCGGTTATAAGCGTTGTACGGAGCGTAACGTCAGGCAAAACACTTCTGATTTTATTTATCAAGGCCTCAAGGCTTTGTCTATCGCCCTTGCGATTCATCCGCTTTAATATATCACCGTTGACGTGCTGAATGGGTATGTCAAGATAATTTAAAACCTTGTCCTCATTTTTCATAACCTCTAAAAGCTCATCAGTAATGCGCTCAGGATATGTATATAAGGTGCGTACCCAATGTATTCCGTCAATTTTACAGACCTCTTTTAAAAGCTCGGGTAATTTTGAAGTGCCGTAAATGTCCTCGCCGTACCTTGTAGTGTCCTGCGCCACAAGAATGACCTCTTTAACACCGCTTTTAGCAAGCGATATTATTTCGGTCAGAATATCCTCTATCGTACGGCTTCTAAAACGGCCACGGATTTTAGGTATTGCGCAGTAGGTACAGCAGTTATCACATCCTTCGGCAATTTTAACGTATGCCGTATATTTCGGCGTGGTCAAAAGACGTTCACCCGAAAAGCACAAGTCCTCTTTTTTGCCGTAATAACCGCCTTTTTTACCGTTTGTTGCATCAGCAACAATATCAACGATATTATTGTTTCCCGCAAGACCGACAACCACGTCAACCTCAGGCATTTGCTCTAATATCTCGTCTTGATAACGTTCAGCAAGACAACCTGTGACTATAAGCGCCTTAAGGTTACCCTCCTGCTTATATCTCGCTACATCAAGAATGTTCTCAATAGCCTCTGCCTTGGCATCCTCAATAAAACCGCAGGTGTTAACAATTATCACTTCTGCCTGGGACTCGTCAGAGGTTATTTCATATCCCGCTGTCTGCAGCTTTTTTAACATTATTTCCGCATCGACCACGTTTTTGGGACAGCCGAGCGAAACCATACCGATTTTAAACATCAAAATTCCTCACAAATATCCATTTGCAAATTATATTCATCCAAGGCCGATTTTATCTCACTATAAGAATAGCCCTTTCGCATTATAGCAGCAATGGTTTTGTCAAGATCGCCTTTTTCTTGCAACCTTGTTTTATACTTTTTCTCAATAAGCGCCACTATTGCGGCAGTTGCGTCATATTCAAGCTTCTCGGCGGCAAAGTCGGCGGTTTCTCGGTCAATGCCCTCTGCTTCAAGCAGGTACTTTGCCATTTTTAAAGAAACCTTTTTCTCGTCAACTATCCGTTGAATTCGGCGCTTGGCATATTCCAAATCGTCTATAAAGCCCAGCTCTTCCATTCGTTCTACCGCCGAAACTGCGGCATACTCGGGAAACGACTTTTTCAACTTATCAATAAGCGTTTTTTTCGAACATGCCGACTGTGATATATACCACATAGCACGTGACTTTGCACGTTTTATGTGTGACTCGCAAACAAGTTCACATAGCTCGTCGTCGGTCAATTCATATCCCGATTTTAAATTTTTAATTTCACAAAGCTCACTGTCAAGCACCAAAAATCCTGCCGCATCAGTATCGGCACCGTAATCTGAAGGATTTACTTCGCAGTCAAATATAATACCGCAAAGACTTTTGTGCCTTGGACGTATTTCAACAATTCTCATTACTCAACGTCAACGTCAATGTTAATTTTCGATTTACGTTTGGGCTGCTCTGCCTCTACAGTCTCGGGCTGTGCCTCAACTGCTTCGGGCTGTTTTACAGCTGTTTTAAAGGCGGCCATAGACAAAGACTGCAGCTTTTCACGGATTTTTTCCTCTATTTCTGCGGCAATTTCGGGATGCTCGGCAACATAAGTCTTAGCGTTATCCCTACCCTGCGCAATCTTTTCATCGTTGTAAGAAATCCACGCGCCAGAGCGCTTAACAATGTCATATTTAATGCCAAGATCGATAATCTCGCCTGCGTGAGAAATACCGCGTCCATACATAATATCAAACTCAGCCTCTTTAAATGGAGGTGAAACCTTGTTTTTAACAACCTTTGCTCTCGTTCTGTTACCGACGATTTCGCCGCCAACCTTAATAGCTTCAATACGGCGAATATCAAGACGAACCGATGCATAGAAACGCAACGCTCTACCACCTGTGGTGGTTTCGCTACTGCCGTACATTACGCCAACCTTGTCACGCAGCTGGTTAATAAAAATAGCAATACAGTTGGATTTAGAAATAGCGCCTGCCAGCTTTCTCAACGCCTGCGACATCAATCTTGCGTGAAGTCCCATATGAGAGTCACCCATATCACCCTCGATTTCAGCACGGGGAACAAGTGCCGCTACCGAGTCAATAACAACAACATCGATAGCACCGGAACGAACAAGCGCCTCAGTAATTTCCAAAGCCTGCTCACCTGTGTCAGGCTGAGAAACAAGCATCGAATCAATATCAACGCCTAATGCAGCAGCATAAGCAGGGTCAAGAGCGTGTTCAACGTCGATAAAAGCAACCTCTCCGCCTTTTTTCTGCGCCTCTGCAATTACGTGCAAAGCAATAGTGGTTTTACCTGAAGATTCTGGTCCAAAAATCTCGACAATTCTTCCTTTTGGCAAACCGCCGATGCCAAGCGCCGCATCAAGACCGATAGATCCGGTCGAAATATGGTCAACGCTCATATGAGCGTTTTCACCCAACTTCATTATGGTACCTTTTCCATATGCTTTTTCAATCTGCTCTAACGCCGTCGCTAAAGCCTTTGCTCTATCATCTGCCATTTTAAAACATCCCTTCATCTTTATATTGTAATAGTTTGAACTAATTATAACCCTTTGTATGTCCCATAAACAACCCTGTCGTTACCGCCGTAATCTTTATCTAAAAAAATTTCACAAAAACCTTCGTTGGCTAAAATTGAGGAAACCGCTTCGGCTTGATCATAACCTATTTCAAAAGCCAATTTTCCACCAATTTTGAGCGCTTTTTTCCAATTCTTAGTTATATTTCTGTAAAATATGAGCCCATCCTCACCGCCGTCAAGCGCCATACTCGGCTCACGCAAAACCTCACGTTGAAGCGTTTTTATAACCTCGGTGGCAATATACGGTGGATTGCTGACTATCAAATCAACGCTCTGCATTAAACTTTCAGGTGGCAATTTTAACACGTCACACTTAAAAATTTCTGCCTTTATTGCATTTAATCGACAATTTTCTTTCAAATATTCAATAGACTGCTCACTTTTTTCAAAAAACGCAACCTCGCAGTCACTGTTTTTTGCTATAGCTATTCCAACGCAGCCACTTCCCGCGCACAAATCCAAAACCTTTGGCTTTATAGTTTGCGGCAAAAGCTTTATTGCGCGTTCAACCAAGTGTTCGGTATCAGGCCGCGGAATTAAAACACCCTCGCCTACCTTAAAAGGCAAACCGTAAAACTCCCAAAAACCCAATATGTACTGTAACGGCTCTCGCTTAGCTCTTCTTTCGGCAATGTTGAATGCTTTTTTCTCCTGCTCTTGAGTAACAATTTCATCACCCAATATAACAGACTTCTCGACAACAAATTCAACTATTTGTTTAGCCTCAAACTCGGCCGCTTCAATCTCGCCCACTTTAAGCGCTGCTGCTATTTTTCGCTTTAACTCGGCTGCCGTCATTTAATTTCATCTGCCCCATCTTCCGGGATAACACTTTTCATAGCCTCTATAGCTATCTCAATCATACTATCATCCGGCTCTTTCGTGGTCAATCTCTGTACCCACAAGCCCGGTGCGGCTATCACTCTTGTGACGACATTATCGTGCTTACCGCAAAACTTTATAAGTTCATAACCTATTCCGCAGGTAAGCGGTACTAACAGTACTTTTATCGGCACCCAAAGATAATTACGGGTAATAATAAACTCCGGTAACACAAGCACAAGCACACTGCTTATTAAAATGCCAACCGCTAACATTAAAAACATAAACGACGTTCCGCATCTTGGGTGAAACCTCTGAAATTTTCTGACGTTTTCAACCGTAAGCTCTTGATTATTTTCATAACAGAAAATTGTTTTGTGCTCAGCACCGTGATACATAAACACACGCTTAATATCCTTTTCAGCCGAAACCAAGGCTATGTACGCAATAAATATTGCGATTTTAAGTACACCCTCAATCAAGCCTTTAAAATATTTTAAATCATAAGGTGACAAATAATTAATACCTTTGTATACAAGCGACGGAAGGTACATAAACAATGCAAGCGCCAACAAAACACCCAACACAGTACCTATCACCATAACAACGCCCATAAAGGCTTCGGATGAACCGCTTTTTTTGTCTTTTTTTGCGGTTTCTTCCTGCTCTTTAGCAGTGTTTTCGCTTTCTTCCTCCAGCTCGGCAAAGCCCGAAATATCGGCAGAAAGCATCAACGCTTTATAGCCCGAAATCATAGCTTCTATTAAATTAACCATACCGCGAACAAGCGGAAATCCAAAGAATTTGCACTTATCACGCAAATGCTTTTCTTTAACTTCAGACAGATCAATGCTGCCATCTTTTTTTCGGACAGCCATCATGGTTTTGTAAGGGCCTTTCATCATTATGCCCTCAATCAACGCCTGTCCTCCGATTGATGTTTTCTTGTTTGACATTTCTTATCCTTTCACGTCAGGCGGAAAAATAACCTCGGTTATCTCGTCAGGTTGAGCCTTAACGGTAGGCAACACTATCGTTACCGTTGTTCCTTCGTTTTCGGTACTTTCCAAGAACAAAAGACCGTTATGGTTACGGATAATTTCATCCGCAACGGCAAGACCGATGCCCGAGCCGCGCACATTGTTATTTGCTTTAAAAAACTTTTCTTTTACGTGGTCTATATCTTTAGCAGGAATGCCGCAGCCCGTATCACTTATGGTAACACGAACACAAGCTTCCTCGTTGAATAGCGAAACTACAACATGACCGCCTGCCGACGTATATTTTATAGCGTTATCAATAACGTTAATAAACACCTGCTTTATTCTGTCACGATCAGCCATTATCATATCGGTTTTTTCAGGCTTTACAAGTACAAGTGAAATTTTCTGCTGACGGGCAATTTCCTCATACATATCAACAACGCTTTTTACAATCTCAACAGGGTCGTTAAGTGCAGGTGTTATGCTAAGCGTACCTGCTTCCAAACGTGAGAAATCAAGTAATTCCTCAACAAGTCCTGAAAGACGGGTAGCTTCGCCCAGCATTACGTCAACACCGTGCTTGACAACCTCGTCATCCTCACCTATTGAAAGCTGCACCGTTTCACCCCAGCCCTTTATGGCAGTAAGCGGTGTTCTTAACTCATGTGAAACCGAGGAAATAAAATCATTCTTCATGCTCTCAGCGTGTTCGAGTTCATTCGCCATATAGTTTATTGTGTCGCACAGCTCACCGATTTCGTCGTTTCTTTTAACCTCCAACTTGGCCTTCAAATCGCCTCTGGCAATTCTTCTTGCAACGGTGGTAACCTCACGAACAGGACGAACAATCGACCTTACAAAATAGACACCTGTAAGCAGTGAAAAACCGAATATACAAATTCCAATGGCTATAACACCTGCTAAAGCAATGTTAAAGCCTCTGACAACACGTTCCATCGATACAACCACACGATATGCACCGTTAGAGCCATAACCCAAATCGGGAAGTATGTCGGTAATGGCTAAAACCTTTTCACCGTTGGCATTTTTACCATACCAATGAGCCTGACTACCAGTCAAAACTGCCTGCGAATAATCGGTTGCGCTCTTGTGAACGCCCTGCGTAGCAAAGCCGTTGGTGGTAACCACCATGTTGCCCTGCTTGTCAAAAATCTGGACCTCCACTTTATCACGATAGGCAAAACCTTGTACATATTTTCTTGCCGATTCGTGAAAGTTTTCCTCGTCGGTCAAGGATAAAACATTTATGTCTCTGACGTAATCGGTAGCCACGTCAACCACCGAGTTTTTATATTGATCAAACATCAAAATGCCGACAACAATAATACATATTGCTATTACAAGCAATATCAACGACATAACGTTAACCAACCATTTTCGTGTTATGCTTTTAAGCTTTATGGTCGTTTCCAAGATTTCACCTCCTCAAATTTGATTATTTTACAGTTAAAATCAGCCGGTGCACCATTTATAGCCCATGCCCCAAACGGTAACAAGGTGCTTTGGGTTAGAGGGCTCATCCTCAATTTTCATACGCAAACGGCGAATATTAACGTCTACAATCTTTTCCTCGCCAAAATACGACTCACCCCATACGCGTGTCAAAATATCATTTCTATCAAGCGGTGTATCGGGGTTGGTAAACAAATACTCAATAATTTGAAATTCAACCTGAGTCAGTTCAATATTTTTGTCATTCTTTGATAATGTGCGACGGCGCAAATTAAGCGCAAACTCACCATGACGAATTTCTTCAGCCAACTCCTTGCCGGCATTGCCCATGAGCTCAATTCTGCGGTAAAGCGAATCCACTCTTGCATTAAGCTCGGTCGGGCTGAACGGCTTAGTTATGTAGTCGTCTGCGCCAAGCATAAGACCGCTTACCTTATCCATCTCCTGCGTTCTTGCCGTAAGCATTATAATTCCTAAGCTTGGTGAACGCTTTCTCAATTCCTTACACAGAGCAAAGCCATCCATTCCGGGCATGGTAATATCCAAAAGAGCAATATCAAAGCCTTGCTTATCATTGTCATAAATTTCCAAGGCCTCCTCACCCGAGCCGGCTTCAACCGTTTCGTAGCCAACTCTTCGAAGGTTAATTACCTCAAACTCACGAATATTCTGTTCATCCTCAACAATAAGAATTCTTTTCATGACTTGTCCTCTCTTTATTTTGTTTTGTTCTGATTGTTTTGCTGCACTACCTTATCGCTTTGCAAAAGATAAAAATTATTCTTTATATATTCAAGACCGGGATTAAGCGCACTGTTGCCGAATTTGACAATATACACGTTTTCAGAATCTCTTGTTATTTCGTTAAAGTTTTCAAGCTTAGCGCGGTTGTTTTCCCATTCTTTAACGCTTACAACCTGGATTCTCATAAACTCCTCACCCTCGAGGGCCAATTCGCTATCCCATCTTGCAAAGATGCGTATACGCAACTCGGTGTTACGGGTGATCGCAAAGGAGTTCATCCAGTTTTGCGGAACAGTAAGACTGTAGCCGTCAGAAAAGTTGGTGACCGAATGAGCAAACGGCTCAAACCTACTGCCGTCAAATCGGTTCCAAGTAGCAACGTAGACACTGTCGGTTTCAGCGCTGCCTTCGGTTGCAGGCAGCTTTTGTGTCAACGGTATATCAATACATCCGTCACCGTCGTAATCCTGTGAAAGTATCGACGACGCACGTAAAGTACGTGAGTTTTCGCCCGTTACGTTAAGGTTAATAGCACTTGTAAGCTCACCGTCTTTAAGATATAAAATTTCGGTAATAACACCGGTAGATTTGTTGGCATCAACAAATAGTGCCGGCGTTCCGGAAACAAGCTTTGAAAAAACAGGCTCGTAATAAGAGGTAATAGAGCCATCAAGCTCACATTGACTTTTTTGAACAAGCTTTTTATCCTCTAACGCCAAAAGTGTTGCGGTCGACGTATCGTTCTGACTGTCAAGATACAAAGCTACTATTTCACTAATACCGTCGTTTTCAAAATCGCAAACCGATACAACAGAATACTCGGTACTTACAACCTCCTCCAAAACGCCAGAGTCAATACTGTAAACCGAAAGATATTTATCAATGGGCGAAAACCTATTCCAGCTAACGACAACTTTGGGAACTGCACTCGAATCGAGTCGCACAAAATCTACCGATTCAACCGCCGAACAGTCAATCTGCAAATCCGAAACCGATTCCCACTTGCCTGCTTTCCAACGAATGTAATTAATATGCATTACGGTAGTCTTGTCGTCAGTTTCGGTACTATAAAATGCGACAACCTCAATCCTTCCGTCACCGTCAATGTCTTTTGTGATTATCGCCGACCTGTACTGACCGGCTGAGGGATAAACTAAAGTAACACCCTCACCCACCGAGGACTCTAAAATCTGCTGGATTTCATAAAGCTCTCCCGAAGGCTTTGGCGGAGAAATGCGGTCGTTAATATTGATACCAAAATCAGTACACGAGCACAATAAAATCATAGCAATAACGGTTAGCACTAGACTTATAAATCTCTTCATCCGACCACTCTCCTTTTCAATAAAATTTGCTATAAATTTCGCATTAAGACAACACTGTCCCACGATGCAAATTTATACAGTGTAATTATATCATAAATAATTACTTTTTCATATACTTTTTTATAAAAAATTTAAAACTTTTTAACGTTTACTTTAAAAGCTTCTTCTTTTGCGACAAAATAAAACAAAAAACGCTTCACGTATGAAAACGTGAAGCGTTTTGGTGACCCGGACGAGAATCGAACTCGTGTTACCGCCGTGAAAGGGCGGTGTCTTAGCCGCTTGACCACCGGGCCGTAATGCACCCGTTATTACGGGCACATGGTAGCGGTAATTGGACTTGAACCAACGACAAATCGGGTATGAACCGAGTGCTCTAGCCAACTGAGCTATACCGCCATATTTGCACAAACTAACGTGCTTGGCTATTATAATACCGCCGTCCGTTTTTGTCAAGACTTTTTTTCAAAAACGGACAGCAAATTAACAAAATATACTCTGCATACTTGTGTTTACAACTATTCGTCGAGCTTAAGAACAGCCATAAACGCCTCTTGCGGTACCTCAACCGAACCTAACTGACGCATACGTTTTTTACCCTCTTTTTGCTTTTCAAGCAGCTTTTTCTTTCGGGTAATGTCACCACCGTAGCACTTGGCAAGAACGTCCTTTCTCATAGCTTTTACGGTTTCTCGGGCAATAACCTTTCCACCTATTGCCACCTGAACAGGTATTTCAAAAAGCTGTCGCGGTATATAATCTTTAAGCTTTTCGGCAATACGTCTGGCTCTTGTATAAGCATTGTCCGAATGAACTATGAACGACAAAGCATCTACCACGTCACCCGCTAAAAGCACGTCTAATTTAACGAGCTTAGATTGCTGGTAGCCCTTTATTTCATAATCATAACTCGCGTATCCTCGTGTGCGCGATTTCAAAGCGTCAAAAAAGTCATAAACAATTTCTCCAATCGGCAGAACGTAATGAATATCAACACGGTCGCCGATATACTGCATACCGATATATTCACCGCGACGCTCCTGACAAAGTCCCATAATGGCGCCGACAAACTCGCTCGGACTGTAAATATTCACGTCAGCAATCGGCTCCATAGCAACGGCTATGGTTGCAGGGTCGGGATAATTGGTAGGATTATCAACCGTAATGGTCTCACCCGTATTAAGCTCAAATTTATACTCAACGCTCGGAGCGGTTGTAACAAGGTCAAGGTTGTATTCTCTCTCCAACCTTTCTTGTATAATCTCCATGTGTAAAAGGCCTAAAAATCCGCAACGGAAGCCAAAGCCTAAAGCACCTGAGGTTTCGGGCTCAAACAAGAGCGAAGCATCATTAAGCTGTAGCTTTTCCAAGGCTTCTCTAAGGTCGGTATAATGTGCACCATCGGCAGGATAAATACCGCAAAAAACAACCGGATTAACCTTCCTATAGCCCTCTAACGGCTCGCTTGCAGGGTTTTCGGCATCGGTCATAGTGTCACCAACACGAGCATCAGCAACGTTCTTTATTGCAGCGGCAATGTAACCTACCTCACCTGCTCTAAGCTCATCACAAGGCACCATAGTAGTAGCGCGTTTTCTGCCGACTTCAACAATATCGAACTCGGCGCCTGTTGCCATCATTTTTATGGTCTGTCCCGTTTTAACGGTACCACTTACAACCCTAAAATAAAC
>JAZRNK010000073.1:0-8695 GCA_045648145.1 Acutalibacteraceae bacterium
GAGGAAGGCAACTATGCCATTCCTGCGTTCAACGTCTATAATATGGAAACCTGTATGGGTGCTATCGCTGCCGCTGAAGAGCTTAAGGCTCCTGCGATTTTACAGGTTTATCCTCGTCTTTTCAAAGAAGAGGCAGGATATTATCTTTCACCTGTTGTAGTAGCAGCAGCAAACAAGGCATCTGTACCAGTTTGTTTCCATCTTGATCACGGCCCGTCTGAACTTGAAACCACCCGCGCTCTTCGTTGGGGCGCTACCGGTATTATGTTAGACGGTTCGGCTCTTCCTTTTGAAGAGAATATTGCTATTACAAAGCGCGTTGTTGACATTTGCGGTTACGCAAACGTTCAGGTTGAAGGTGAGCTTGGCCACATTGGTGCTGTTACCGATGATTCTATGGACGAATTTACTGTTCCTGAGGACGCAAAAATCTTTGTTGAGCGTACCGGTGTTCAGGCTTTGGCTGTTTTGGTCGGTAATGCTCACGGCAGATATAAAAAGCCGCCTAAGATTGATATTCAGCGTATTGCTGATATCCGTAAGGCGACAAACGGTACTGCTTTAGTTCTTCACGGTGGTTCCGGTATTCCTGACGAGGCTATTAAAGAGGCTGTTAAGGCAGGTATTCGTAAGCTTAATGTTGCTACCGATATTTGCTATGCTTTCCTTGATTGTGTTCAGGAAGAGGTTAATAAACCTGACAGAATGATTGCTGTTGATAACTTTATGAAGAAGCCTATCGAAGCAGTTAAGGAATTCTGTATGACTAAAGTACAGCTCTGCGGAGCAGAAGGTAAGGCAAAATAATGAGTAAGGTTGTTGGAATTGGCGCATGCGTAATGGATACTCTTATTACGCTACCCGAATTTCCGCCTGAAGATACCAAGCTTCGTGCAACATCTACTAAAATTGTCGGCGGCGGTCCTACCGCCACCGGCATTGTTGCAGTTTCAAAGCTTGGCGTTTCGGCAGAATATATCGGTGTTCTTTCTGAAGATTCAAGCGGTAGCTTTTTGAAGGGCGATTTCGAGAAATACGGTGTTGGCGTTGATAATATCACAATGATACCGGGTTACCGTGCTTTTACTTCTTGCATATGGCTTAACTCTCAGAAAGCAACAAGAACTATCGTTTTTGATAAAGGCAATTTGCCTCCTCTTAAACTCAACGATAAGCAGATTGAGGCTATTAAATCAGCCGAATTACTTATGGTTGACGGTAACGAGATGGATGCCGCTGTAGAAGCTGCAAAAATTGCTCGCGAAAACGGCGTTAAGGTTCTTTATGACTGCGGCGGTCTTTATCCCAATGTTGAAAGGCTTTTGGCTCATACTGATATTATGATTCCTTCTGAGGAATTTTCTATCGGTCACACTGGCGAAAAAGACGCATTTGCTGCTGCTAAAAAGCTTTACGAAATGTACCATCCCGAGTATGTTGTTATTACAAGAGGCAAGTTTGGCGGTTTGATTTATGACGGTAAGGAAATTACCGAATATCCTATCTATCCTGCCGAGGTTGTCGACTCTAACGGCGCAGGCGACGTTTTCCACGGCGCATTTGCTGCCGCAGTAGTAAGAGGTTACGAGCCTATTAAGTGCTGTCATTTTGCATCCTGCGTTTCAGCTTTGAAATGTACAGGTGTTGGCGCACGTGAAAGTGTTCCGGATTTTGATACTACTATTGAATATTTAAGGAGTAACGGTTATGAACTTTAAGAAAACATATGTACCTGCTAAAGGTTACACTCCTTTGTGCAAAATAGGCGAATGTTCTTTAAAGAAGCTTGAGTTCGGTATCATTGAGCTTGAAGCTGGTGATGTTCAGAACTTTAATACTGAGGACAAAGAAACTGCTTTTATTATGCTTGAAGGCCATTGTAATGTTACCTTTGGTGATACCAAATGGGAAAACATCGGTAACAGAAACACAGTTTTTGAAAACCGTAAAGCAGAAAGCTTTTATATGCCTATCGAACAGGAGCTTTCTATCGAGGCACTTGACCACGTTAAGATTGCTGTTTGTGCTACTCCTGTTGCAGTTAAGACAGAACCTCAGGTTCTCCGTGAGGACCACGTTGTTCTCAAGCTTTTAGGCGAACAGCCCTATCAGCGTGAAACCAGCTTCATTATCGACGGTAATTCTAACGCTAAGGTTCTTACTATCGGAGAGGCTTACGTTACCGAAGGTAACTGGGCAGGATTCCCGCCCCACAAGCATGACGAGGACAATATGCCTAAAGAGTGTATTGCAGAAGAAATTTATTATTTTCTCTATGAACCCAAGCAGGGTTTTGGCGTTCAGTGTCTTTACACAACTGATGGCTCTGTTGATGAGGCCTATCGTGTAAAGAACGATGAACTTGTTGAATTCCCTTACGGTTACCACACCACCGTTGCAACACCCGGTTACAAGACTTATTTCTTGTGGCTTATGGCCGGTGATTATCAGGGCTTTAACAGAAGTAACGACCCTGAGCACGAGTGGATTGTGCAATAATTTAATTTCAGCCGAAGGGATGAAAATCCCTTCGGCAGTTTGCTTTAATTTATTTAATATTTCTCGAAAGATATGGTGAGAATTTATGGTTACTTTAAAGAACAAAAATGCTATTTTAAAGATAAATGAAGTTGGCGCCGAGATGAAAAGCTTTACAGTAGACGGCGTTGAATATCTTTGGGTTGGTAACCCTGATATCTGGTCATACAGCGCTCCCAACTGTTTTCCGATGACCGGCGGTTTTGTTAATGATAAATATACATATAACAGCAAGGAATATTCCATGGTTAAACACGGTTTTGTTAAAACCATGATGTTTGAGGTTGAAAGTTGCACAGAAAATACAGCAGTTTTCCTTTTGAAATCAAATGATGAAACAAAGGCTTCATATCCTTTCGATTTTGAATTCAGAGTTTGCTATACTTTACTTGAAAAGGCTGTTTCTGTTGATTATAAAGTCACTAACGCATCAAAAGACACAATGTATTTTTCAGTAGGCTCACACGACGGCTTTGCTTGTCCTGAAGGAATTGAAAAGTATGATTTGATTTTTTCTGAAAAAGAGACGCTTGACAACTATGTATTAACCAATGGCGCCTCTGACGACAAGGTTGAAAACATTTGCACTAACGAAAGTGTTATTCCTATGAATTACGATTATTTTGCAATTGATTCGTTAGTGTTTAAAAATGTTAAGTCTGACTCTTGTAAGATGATTAACCGTGAAACTGGTAGGGGAATTGAGATTTCTTATAAGCAAACACCTTATATGGTTCTTTGGACCAAGGTTGGTGCTCCGTATCTTTGTATTGAACCTTGGTTTGGTACCGTTCCTTCTGCTGATTGGAATGGTGATATCACTAAAAAAGAAGGTATCGAAACAGTAAACTGTGGTGAAACTTTTGTTCGTACCCGTGTTATTACTGCTATTGAGGGTAAATAATTTCTTTTATTAAGGAGTTTAAAATGAAATATCTACTTGGTATTGATTTTGGCGGTGGCGCTTCAAAAGCAACACTTATTGATACAAATGGCAATATTGTTGCCGAGCATTCGGTTGAGTATCCCACGCTTCATCCAATGGCTGGCTACTGTGAGCAAAATCCTGACGATTGGTATAAAGCGCTTTGCGAGGATACTAAGGTACTTTTGGAAAAGAGCTCTGTTAATCCTGCCGATATCTTGGCAGTAGCTATTGACTCGGCTACTCATACCGCCGTTCTTTGTGACAGTAACGGTACTGCTTTGCGTCCTGCAATTCATTGGACTGACACAAGATGCACAAAGCAGGTACAGGATTTGGAGGCTCATGAAGAGTATATTTTGGAAAAAACCTACTCAAAACCCGGCACAATCTGGACTTTACCACAGATTATCTGGGTTAAGGAGAATGAGCCCGAAATTTTTTCCAAAATCAGTATGATTTTCTTCGAAAAAGACTACATCCGCTATGCTTTAACGGGCGTTTACTGCACTGATTATATCGAAGCTCAAGGAAGTATGCTTTTTGATAATATTACAATGCAATGGGACGAAAAACTTTGCGAGTTGGCAGGTATAAAAAAGGACATTATGCCGACTATTGTTAAGCCTACCGATATTATCGGCAAAATTACCGATAGTGCTGCCGAAATGACCGGTTTGTGCGAAGGTACTCCTGTAATTTGTGGTACTACTGATACAGTTCTTGAGGTTTTCGCATCCGGTGCTGTAAAACAAGGTCAGATGACCGTTAAATTAGCTACTGCGGGTAGAATTTGCGTTATCACCGATAAGGAATATCCTCATCCTTACCTTATTAACTATGCTCACATTGTTGACGGTTTGTGGTATCCAGGTACTGCTACAAAAGCTGCCGCATCATCTTACCGTTGGTACAGAGACACCTTTGGTGGTGACTATAAAGAGCTTGATAGTGCAGCTGCCGAAATTCCTATGGGCGCCGATGGACTTATTTTTAGCCCGTATATAAATGGTGAGCTTACACCTTATAACGATCCGTTGTTGTGCGGTAGCTTTATCGGTGTTCGTGCTGAGCATACAAAAGCTCACTTTACCCGCGCTGTCTTAGAGGGAGTTTGTTATTCACTTGTTGACAGTATGAAGTCATTAAATGAGCTTAAAATTCCTCACGAGGATTACGCTACGATTATTGGTGGTGGTGCTAAAGGCAAGCTTTGGCGTCAGATGGCGGCAGATATGCTTGGAATTACGCTTAAAACTACCGAAAGCAGCGACTCATCCTTGGGTTCTGCAATGCTTGCAGGTATTGCTGTGGGTGTATTTAAAGATGCCGAGGATGCTGTTAATAAGTGTGTAAAGGTTAAGGATGTTGTTACTCCTGACCTTGAAAAAACTGCGCAGTATATGGAAATATTTGATGTTTATAAACAGGTACACGATGCTTTGGCACCTATTTATAAAGCGAGGAAAAAATGAAAATAGTTGTATGTGTTAAGCAGGTAGCTTCAGGTGAGCTTAATCCGTTTGATGCCTGCGCATTGGAATGTGCGCTCCGTATACCTGACGCCGAAATAACATTGCTTAGTATGGGCAGACAAAACGTCAAGGATATGCTTTTGTCATTAACTCGTTTAGGTAATATAAAAGGTGTTTTGTTGTCTGATATTGCCTTTGCAGGTGCCGATACATTAGCTACCGGTTACGCTTTGAGTCTTGCTGTTAAAAAGCTTAATCCTGACCTTGTTATATGCGGTAGCAGAGCGGTTGACGGTGATACTGCTCAAACCGGCTCGATTTTGGCAACTATGTTAGATATGCCTGTAATTACTAATGTTATGAGCATTGATGACGTTACCGATACCGAGATTTCCTGTACCTCGCGTATCGGTGAGGAAAGTGCAAAGCTTCCTGCACTTATTACCGTTGAACGTATTAACGATTTACGCTTTCCGAGTATTCGCTCAAAAACGGGTGAGGTTACAGTTTGGAACGCTGATCAGTTGGGCGCCGATAAGGAACGTTGCGGACTTAAAGGTTCTCCGACTAAGGTTGTTAAAAGCTTTGAAAATGAAACGGGTAAAAGACGCTGTAAGTTCATTGATGTTAGTGAGCTTGACGATGTCGTAAAGACAGCTATTTTAAACGCTAAAGATTCCGTCCAATATAAAGAATCTGAAAACAAATTAAAAAACGTTTGGATAGTTACTGAACAACCACGCAAAATGGCAGAGTGTATTTCGGATGATATTACAGTTATTGAAAAGGATACTGCCGAAAACATTGCAGAATTAATCAATGCGAAAAAGCCTGATATTGTTCTTTGGCCGAGTGATACCTGGTCAAGAAGAACTGCTCCTATAGTTTCGGCGATGCTTAATACAGGTCTTTGTGCCGACTGCACAGCGCTTGAAACCGACGGTGAGGAATTTTATATGTATCGTCCTGCTTTCAGTGGTAACGTTATTGCTAAAATTAAGTGCGTTACGTTGCCTAAAATGGCAACAGTACGAACCACTAATGAGAACGTTAGTGATGTTATCGTGAGTGCAGGCAAGGGTGTTAAGGATAATTATAATTCGGTTTTACGCCTTGCCGAAAAATATAATGCCGAGCTTGCGGCTTCAAGAGCTTACGTTGATACAGGCAATGCGCCTTATGAACAACAGGTGGGTCTTACCGGCAAGATTGTTTCTCCTAAAGTTTATATCGCTTGTGGTATTTCGGGTGCAGTTCACCATATTGTCGGTTTTGAACAGTCGGGTACGGTTATAGCAATTAACCCCGATAAAAACGCTCCGATTTTTGAATATTCCGACTATGGTATTGTTGCAAATATAGAAGATTTGTTTTAAAAAAGGCAAGACGGTGTGCTTCACCGTCTTGTTTAATTATATAAGCATTATTTAGCTCAAATTCGTTGACTTTTTATTACTAATTTGATAAAATATATTAAATATATGGACAAATTGTTTTATTATTGATTTAAAAGTGTTTTTACACTTTGGAACGGAGTCGGATATGGTTAGAAGTATGACCGGTTACGGCAGAGGAGAGGCAGAAAATCCTTACCTTTGTGTAACTGTTGAAATCAAATCTGTTAATCATCGTTTTTTTGAATGTTCTTTAAGGTGTCCTCGTCAGTTATCCTTTTTAGAGGACAAAATCAAGAATTTTATTCAGTCAAAAATTGCAAGAGGTAAAATTGATGTTTTTGTCTCATGTGATTTTTCAGGTGCAGATTCTGATAAAATTGAAATCAACGAGGCTTTTGCTGATGTATATATAAATGCCTTGAAGGTATTACATAAGAAATATAAAGTAAAAAATGATATTTCGGTTATGAATATTGCTAAAAATCCTGATATTTTCCGTATCAGTAAGCAACAGCTTAACGAAGAGGAAACTGAAGAAGCTGTACTTTCGGCAACCGAAAAAGCTGTTGGTGCTTTTATTTTAGCAAGGGAAACCGAGGGCGCAAGATTAGCAGAGGACGTTGCTTCAAGAACTGAAACGATTTTAACAAAGGTTGCCTTTATTGAGGAAAAATCTCCCAAAACCGAAGCACAGTACCGTGAGCGAATTGAAAAGAAAATCAAAGAGCTTTTGGATGGTGCTAATATTGACGAACAGCGTATTTTGACCGAAACTGCTATTTTTGCTGACAGAATTGCGGTTAATGAGGAAACTGTTAGATTACGTAGTCACATCAGTCACTTGAACGACCTTTTAAATGAAGGCGGAGTTATCGGCAAAAAGCTCGATTTCGTAGTTCAAGAGATGAACCGCGAAACTAACACTATAGGCTCTAAATGTCAAGACCTTGATATAACAAAAACCGTTGTTGATATTAAGTCTGAGATAGAGAAGATACGTGAACAAATCCAGAATATCGAGTAGTTTTGTCTTTTTTTGAGGTGTTATTATGAAACTTGTTAATATTGGTTTCGGTAATATGGTTTCTGTATCGCGTATGGTTGCCATCGTCAGTCCCGAATCGGCTCCTATTAAGAGAATTATTCAGGACGCTAAAGAGAAAGGCACATTGATTGACGCCACTCATGGCCGTCGTACACGCGCCGTTATTATTACCGATAGCGACCTTATTATTTTAACATATCTTCAGTCAGAAACGGTTGCGGCAAGACTTAACAGTGATGAGGATACGTCTGATGAGGAGATAGAAAATGAGTAAGGGTGCATTGATAATTGTTTCAGGTCCGTCGGGCTCGGGTAAGGATACTGTTTTAAAAGAACTTTTTAAACTTTTACCCGAAATCAAATTTTCAATTTCTTCTGTTTCTCGCGGTATGCGTGAGGGTGAGGTTGACGGTGAAAAATACAATTTTATCTCTCGCCAAGCCTTTGAGGAAATGATTAAAAATGATATGCTTTTGGAATATAATGTGTACTGTGAAAATTATTACGGTACACCCAAAGCACCTGTTGAAAAATGTATTGCTTCGGGAGAGGAAATGATTCTTGAGGTTGACGTAAACGGTGCTGCAAACGTTCGTAAGAAAATTAAAGATTGCTTTAGTATCTTTATTATGCCGCCCTCCTTTGATGTTTTAAAGGAAAGGCTTAAAGGCAGAGATACTGAAACCGAAAAGGTTGTTAATATGCGACTTGAAGAAGCTAAAGCAGAAATTGAAAGAGCTTCTGAATACGATTATGTTGTAGTTAATGACGATTTAAATATAGCGGTAAAAGAGATTGCTGATATAATTAAATCCGAGCGCAAAAAGCGCATATAAGTAAATACTTTAAAATAATATATTGCCTTTGGCAGAATGGAGAATAATTATGCTTAACCCTTCAATTGGAAAACTTATTATTTATAGCGAAAGCCGCTATAAGCTTGTTTTGGATGTTGCCAAAACAGCACGTGAAATTGCTAAAAAAGCACAGGATAACGGTGAAATTATTACCGAAAAACCTGTTACTCTTGCCATTAACGAAATGGCTTCGAGAATTTATTAATTAGTACTTAAAATTTACTGTAAAGGATGTGGCTTGCCGTGAGTGAAACCGTTATTGTCAGCGTTGCTGTTGATCAGTCGGTCTATCAAATCGACAAGCCATATGATTATTTAGTGCCTGAAAGTTTCAAATCGATCATTAAACCGGGTTGTCGTGTTGTGGTACCTTTCGGTAAGGGTAATGTTCGTAAGACGGGTATAGTTTTATCCTTTTCGGATAATGAGTTTAACCCCAAATTAAAAAGTGTTATTGA
>JAZRNK010000074.1:0-2649 GCA_045648145.1 Acutalibacteraceae bacterium
GCAGCTGCAGCGGCTTCAGCTGCGGGGTCCTTCTTATCAGCAACAAGTGACTCGGTGGTGAGTACCATCGAAGCAACCGAAGCGGCATTCTGCAAAGCAGAACGGGTAACCTTTGTAGGATCTACAATACCAGCTTCAATCATATCGGTGTATTCTTCCTTGTAAGCGTCAAAACCGTAGTTGGCCTTGCCGGAAGATACAATCTTATCAACGATTACAGAGCCTTCCAAACCTGCATTATAAGCAATCTGACGAATAGGTGCTTCCAAAGATTTGAGCACGATAGCGGCACCGGTTTTAATATCGCCCTCAGAATTGGCAACCAATTCCTTAACAGAGTCGATAGCGTTTACAAGAGCAACACCGCCGCCTGCTACGATACCCTCTTCAACTGCAGCCTTGGTAGCCGAAAGAGCGTCCTCAATGCGAAGCTTTTTATCCTTCATCTCAACCTCGGTAGCTGCACCAACCTTGATTACTGCAACACCACCCGAAAGCTTTGCAAGTCTTTCCTGAAGCTTTTCACGGTCAAATTCAGAGGTAGTTGTTTCAATCTGCTTTCTGATTTGAGCAATTCTGTTTTTAATTTCAGCAGAATCACCTGCGCCGTCAACAATAATTGTATTTTCCTTACCAACCTTAATCTGACGTGCACGACCAAGCATATCAATCTGTGTATCCTTAAGCTCATAGCCCAATTCAGAGGAAATAACCTGACCGCCGGTAAGAATAGCAATATCCTGCAGCATTTCCTTACGTCTGTCACCAAAACCGGGAGCCTTAACAGCAACACAGGTAAAGGTTCCGCGAAGCTTATTAACAATTAATGTAGAAAGTGCTTCGCCCTCAACATCCTCGGCAATAATAACAAGCTTGCCGCCCGACTGTACCATCTGCTCTAAAAGAGGTAAAATTTCCTGAATATTGGCAATCTTCTTGTCGGTAATAAGCACGAACGGGTCGTCAAGTACTGCTTCCATCTTATCGGTATCGGTAGCCATATAAGGAGTAATGTAACCTCTATCAAACTGCATACCCTCAACAACCTCAGAATAGGTTTCAGCAGTTTTTGACTCCTCAACGGTAATAACACCGTCAGCCGAAACCTTATCCATAGCCTCGGCAATAAGCTTACCAATAAACTCGTCACCTGCAGAAATTGTAGCAACTCGGGCAATGTCGTCTGTACCATTTACTTTTTTAGAATTACCGACTACAGTTTTAACGGCAGTATCAACAGCCAACTGAATTCCCTTTTTAAGAACCATCGGGTTAGCGCCAGCGGCAACGTTCTTCATACCCTCACGGATAAGTGCCTGAGCCAAAACGGTAGCGGTGGTTGTACCGTCACCTGCACAGTCGTTAGTTTTGGTAGCAACCTCTTTAACAAGCTGTGCGCCCATATTTTCAAAAGGATTGTCAAGCTCTACATCTTTTGCAATGGTAACACCGTCGTTAGTAATAAGCGGTGAACCGAACTTTTTATCAAGAACAACATTTCTGCCCTTAGGACCTAAAGTAACCTTAACGGCATTAGCAAGCTGGTCAACACCTGCCTGCAAGGCTTTTCTGGCGTCTTCGCCAAACAAAATTTCTTTTGCCATAATATATTACCTCCGAGAATTATTCAACAATAGCAAGAATATCAGATTGGCGAACGATGCTGTATTCCTCACCGTCAATTTTAACGGGGTTACCTGCATACTGGCTGGTAATAACCTTGTCGCCTACCTTAACGTACATCTTAACCTCATTACCGTCAATCAAGCCACCGGGGCCGACAGCAACGATTTCGGCAATCTGCGGTTTTTCCTTTGCGCTACCTGCAAGAATAATACCGCTTTTAGTAGTTTCCTCAGCTTCGCAGGACTTAATAACAACCCTGTCTGCCAACGGTTTAATAGTCATAATAATTACCTCCTGTAATTTAAGTTCGAAACAAGTTAGCACTCGAAACATTAGAGTGCTAATATATATTTTAGCATCATTTATGGAAAAATCAAGTACTTTTACCATATTTTTCAAAAATTATATTATGAATTTAATGCGATGACTCCTAAATTCAGATAAAAAGCAAACAACAGCCACGCAATGTAAGGCAATAAAAGATACGCACTCTTAGAATTTATCGACTTAAAAGCCTTAAAAGTAACCAAAACCAAAATGATTAATAACAACAACCAAAATAGAGCAAATTTAATAGCTTCGAATCTAAAGAAAATAATCGGCCAAATAATGTTTACGACAAGCTGCAACAAATATATTTTTAACGCATTTGCTTTGTCTAAATCATTAGATTTAGCAATCCCCCCTGCTGCTATTCCCATTAAAATATAAAGAACAGTCCACGCAATCGGAAAGACAATGGCCGGCGGTGACAGTGGCGGTTTTTGTAATGACGCATACATTTCAGAGCTGCCTGACAAAACAGAGCCAACAACGGCAAACAGTAACGTTATTACCACCCAAATAATATATGGTTTATATCTTTTTAACGAAATCATATAAATCCCCCCAATTAAATCTATGCAAGGATTTAAAATTAATGATATAAAAATAAAAACACAGGTCAAATAGACCTGTGTTTTTGGCGTTCCCGAGGGGATTCGAACCTCCGACCTACCGCTTAGGAGGCGGTCGCTCTATCCA
>JAZRNK010000075.1:0-6164 GCA_045648145.1 Acutalibacteraceae bacterium
AAAATATCGGTTCCGCCTGCCATTGCCAACAAAGCCTCTTTAAAGAACACCACCATGGCGGCAACAAAAATACCCGTATTCACTACCGGGCAGACAATACCTGCCAAAATAACGGCTAAAAGGGTGTTACGCTTGGACACAAGCTCATAAACAACACCTGCAAGATAACCTGCAACCGCCGTTTTTGAAATTGCAACAAGGTAAATAATAACGGGATGGTATGTAGCAAGGCTTAAAACAAAGCCGCCGTCCCAGCCAAACGCACCCATAATGGCAATAAACACACCTAAAACGGTACCCAACAACAGACTAAACCGCCTGCCGTAAAGGGCAGCGCCAATGATAATGGGCGCCAAAGCCAGATTGATGTTGACAGGGCCGAACTTTACAAAGGTGCCGATAAGCTGCAGCACGATTATAATGGCCGAAAACACACCCGCCATCGCAATTTTTTTACTTTTCATAAAAATACCTCCTGCTACTGTTCGCAAAATTTACCAAAACGGCAGACGATACAGTGCAATATATATAAAGCCCTTTCCTTTTGTTATAACCTGTGTTCCAAACGGTAACGCGGTAGATAGAAAAAGCCTTATTAACTGTTTTTCTCAAAAATCAGCTTCAACCCGTCGAGCAACAGATTGTCGTCCAGAATTATACTGTGGTCGCATAATTTAACCACCTCGGGCGCCAAGCCACCCGTTGCAACAACGGTGGTTTTTTGACCTAATTCACGCTCAATCCTCGAAATCATACCGTCGAGCATACTTGCCGCGCCGAAAATAAGACCTGAGCGCATACAGTCAACGGTGTTTTTACCGATAACACTCTTGGGTGCCTCAATGCTGACCGACGGCAGCTGTGCCGTCTTTGAGGACAAGGCCTCAAGCGTCAGCTTAATACCTGCCGCAATGGCGCCACCCAAAAACTCGCCGTTTGAGCCTATAACGCTTATGGTCGATGCCGTACCCAAATCAATAACAATGCTGGGTGTCGGGTACTTGTTAAGCGCCGCCACCGCGCCGGTCGCAAGGTCGGCGCCGAGCTGCGCAGGGTTGTCAATTTTAATGTTAAGTCCCGTTTTTATGCCGGGACCCACCACCATCGGCTTTATGGAAAACAGCTTTTCTATAGCCACTTCAACCGACTTTGCCACACTCGGCACAACCGAGCTTATAATGGCGGCCGAAACCTCACTGCGCTCGACACCATAAATGTGCAGAACGTCCCTTATTTCTATAGCGTACTGGTCGGCAGTACGGCGACTGTCGGTGTTAAGACGGGCGGTAAATTTAAGCTCGTCACATTTGTATCCGCCAATAGTTATGTTGGTGTTGCCAATATCAATGCAAATTAACATTTAGTTACCTCGTAAACGCAAAATATATTAATAAAATTATAGCCAATGCAATGCGGTAATATCCGAATACGCAGAAACTACGGCGCTTGATGTAGCCCATAAGGAACTTGATGGCAAGTACCGATACCACAAAGGCCACTACAAGACCTACTGCCAAAACTGCCCACTCGGTGCCACCCATCATAGCGGCCTCACCCTCGGCAATGTCCTTCGCAAAGGACAAGCACTTTAAAAGACCTGCTCCGCACATAACGGGAATAGCCAAGAAGAACGAAAACTCTGCCGCTACCACCCTCGAGCAACCAAGCAGCATTGCACCGATAATGGTCACACCCGAACGACTGGTACCGGGGATGAGTGCAAGTAGCTGAAAACAACCGATAAGCAAGGCGGTTTTGTAAGACATAGTATCCATTGATACAACCTTGGGCTCTTTTTGTTTTCGGTTTTCGATAATCACAAAAACTACGCCGTAGATAAGCAGCATCAAAGCTACGGTGGGGAAATTGTAAAAGTAAGCGTCTAACTTTTCGTCAAACAAAAGACCGATGACCGCCGCAGGAAGACAGGCAACAATGACCTTGAACCACATCTGCCAGGTGTCCTTTTTCTGCAACGCGCTCTTTTTAGGTGAAAACGGGTTAAGCTTATGAAAATACAGCACAAGTACTGCCAAAATAGCGCCAAGCTGGATGACCACCCTGAACATTTCAAAAAAGTAAGGGTCGGCACCCTTCCAAAAAAGCTCCTCAAACAAAATGAGGTGACCGGTACTGCTTATGGGCAACCACTCGGTAATGCCCTCGATAATGCCGTAAAAAATAGCCTTGATAATTTCTAACATATTTATCACCACTCCTCATTTTATATCAATATTCACGGTTTGTCAAATATATAAATGTTTGTAACACTTGGCAGGGTACCGAATAAGATGTAGTGAGCCAAAACGCTCATATTAATTTTAGGAGGATATTTTATGGCGGAAATTAATCACAACTGCCCCACCGATTCGACCTGCTTCAAAGAAGCGGTGTGCATAGACGCAGGCCGAGTCTACGACTCGTGCTGTGACCGCGACTGTATAACCGATATGCGCTGTCATTTTTGCGTGGCAGACAGAGAACTTGTAAACCACGCGGTAAGCGTAAAGCTTCGCAAGGCAACGGTCGTTGACGTGAACATAGATGTAGAGCCGGTAAGCTTCAACCGAGGCTATTATTCGTGTGATTTAACCTTCTTCTTCCTTGTAGAAGTCGACGTTTATCAAGAGCCTCACTCCTGCCCTACCTGTATTACGGGAATGTGCTTTTACTCGAAAAAGGCAATTCTTTACGGTAGCGAGGGCAGTGTAAAAACCTTTACCAACGAGTTTTCAAACGACTGCGACTGCAATAATAAAACAGTAATGGGCGGCAATAACCCGAAGTGCGTGGTCTCCTGCGTAGAGCCGATTGCTCTGTCGGCACGCCTCGGCAATACCCACACCTGCGAAGCCCCCTGCTGTGTACCCAAGTGCGTATGCAACGCATTGGGCGGCACACCCGACTTTGATAATGACACAAGCAACCAAAAGTCCGTTTTCGTAACCTTAGGACTTTTCAGCGTAATTCAGCTTATCAGAAACGTTCAGATGTTGGTCCCCGTGTACGACTTCTGTATCCCCGAAAAGCAGTGTACCGACGAATGCGACTCCCCCTGCGACGTGTTTAAAAAGATAAGCTTCCCGACCGATGACTTCTTTCCCCCGCGCCCCTGCGATTTAAAGACCGACTCAGGCTGCAGCTGCACCAACGACGAAGAATAAACAAAAAAAACGACAGGTTCACCTGTCGTTTTCTTTTGCTTCAAACTTTATTTCGCCGTTTTCTTCCTCAAACAGCTTGATACATTGCCTTATAAGATAAATAATCTGTCCGTTGACACTCCGTCCCTCGTATTTTGCAATATAACGCAATTTACTGTGCAACAACGGGTCAACCTCAATGCCCAAATGCTTGTTTTCCTTGTTTCTCATAAAAATACCACCAAAATAGTCTTAATTTAAGTATATTTTAAGATTATTTTGTGGTATAATGTTGTTAGTATACTTAAAATAAGTATACTATTTTACAGGAGGATAAGAATATGACCGTAACGTTTTTCGGACACAGGACGATACCTAACGAGGTACGCCCCTTACTAAAAAAGACACTCATAGATTTAATAGAGCAACATGGCGCCGACACCTTTTTGGTTGGCAACCAAGGCGAATTTGACGCGCTTGTAGCCCATACCTTGCAGGAATTAAGCCACCAATACACCCATATAAAAACCACCGTCGTTTTGGCTTATATGCCGGTCAAAAATGTAATATGCCGTTTCCCCACCGTCTATCCTGACGGTCTTGAAAACACACCAAAAAGATTTTCAATCCCGGCACGAAACCGTTGGCTTATAGATAATAGCGATACCATCGTAACCTATGTAAAACACACCTTCGGCGGCGCATATCAATTCAAAGAGTTAGCCGAAAAAAAGAACAAATGTGTAATAAACCTAACCGAATAACCAACGGGGCGTCGATGACGTCGCCCCCTACAAGTTAAACGGTTTCTTTAAACCTTGTTGTTGTAGGGCAGGGGCTTGCTCCTGCCGTTGCCTACACTCACAATAAACCTCTGTTTACGGGAGGAGTAAACCCCTCACCCTACAAAAAAAACGACAGGCTAACTGTCGTTTTTTGTTTATTTACCTGCAAACGCTCTCTCAAGCATATCGGCGGCGGGCTGTAAATACTCGGCGGTAAAACGCTCGAACTCGCCCTCGTTGCAAAGCTCGGTCAATTTAACGTCAATCGGCATACGGCCAAGCGGCATGGTTTGAAGCTCGGCGCAAAGCTCTGAAAAACGGCTCGGTCCGAAAATGTTAATCTCCTTGCCACAGTCGGGGCACTTAACGTAGCTCATATTCTCGACAAGACCCAAAACCGGAATCTTCATCATTTCGGCCATATTAAACGCCTTTTTAACAATGAGCGACACCAAATCCTGCGGGGTGGTAACCACAACAACACCGTTTAGGGGCAACGCCTGATAAACGGTCAGAGGAACGTCACCCGTTCCGGGCGGCATATCGACAAACAAAAAGTCAACCTCGCCCCAATAAACATCGGTCCAGAACTGCTTAACAGCGCCTGCTAAAACGGGACCGCGCCATACGACCGGGGCCTCGGTGTCCTCTAACAACAAGTTACACGACATGATTTTGATATTTCCTGCCGTCAATTCGGGTAAAATACCCTCGTCAGCCATCTTTGCCCTCGAGCCAATACCAAACATTTTAGGTATCGACGGGCCGGTAATGTCGGCATCCAAAATACCGACCTTGTAGCCCTTGCGGCTCAAAAGCACCGCCAGCATAGCGGTAACCATCGACTTGCCAACGCCACCCTTGCCACTGGCAACACCAATGACGGTTTTAACGTTGCTGAACTTGTTCAACTGCTCGTGCAAATCGACCGGTTCTTTTTTCGCACTTGCACACGAGCTGCAATCACCGTTACAGCTTGTGCTGTCACACTTTCTTTCTTCTGCCATAAATATCACCTTACTACAACATTAAAACCGACTTATCGTCGGTTTTAATAAATTATTTCTTTTCCTCAGTGCTACCGCCTGCCGAAAGCTTACCAAAATCGGCCAACGACAGCTCCTTTAATTTAGGAGTTTCGTTGCCCTCGGCATCTTTTACGGGAACGGTAATGCCCTCGGGCACCTTAACCTCGGTTACCGAATAGTCAAACGAAAGCTCGGCCTCTAATTCAACCGTTGCTTTTTTGGTAACGGTTATAGTATCGCTCTCGACGTCGACCTGACTATCGTCAACCTCTTGCTCAACCTTAACCTCATACTCGTAAATATACCTTACGGTATGGCTGATAATCTTACCGTCGGCATTGACAATACCGCTCAATCTCAACGAAACAGGGGTGATGACAATGCCCTCCATACTGCCCTCAACGTAAAGTGCGCTGAAAATTTCGGACGGCTTAAAGTCCTCATCCTTGCAGTCATACTCAACCACAAAACCGTGACCGCCGGTCGAGGTGTTGACCACCGTAGTATCAACTGCGGTGAGCTTTTCGGCCTCAAAAACGGTGTTGGTAGGCGTGTCGTAAAGCTGTTTTACGTAAGCCTTCAGACTGTCGTCGTCGGCCAATAAATAACAAGCACCCGCTTTAAAGCCGTAGGTTTTACCGCCTGCGTTGTAAACAGTAGCGCTGTCGGTGTGGCCGGTTGCCTTGGTCTCGGTTTCAAAAGCGAGCGTGTCACCCGCATCCGACTTTAAAATAACCATATCAACCGTAAGACTTGCGGCATCCTGAGACTCGCCAAGCTTTAAGGTTCTTCTAAAATCACACTTGTAACCCAAACCCTTGGCGGTTCTTATAGCATCGGCCGTCTTTTTGATGGCATCGTTAACCAAATCAACCGTATCGGGTGAGGCAACCTTGCTGTTCACGTTATCGGTATTTGCAGGCTTTGAGTCCGAACAGGCACAAAGCGAAAAAATAAAACTAAAACACAATAATAAGCACAGTAGCTTTTTCATCATTTTACCTCATTTTCACCTTATTTTAGATGATTATACCATACAACTCATAAAAAAACAACAAGAAGTGTCAATATTTTTGCTCAAAAACTGTTGTAATTATCTTCCAAATCTGCAATAATATAATGTAAGAAAATTTTAGCGAGGTCAAATATGAATAATAACAAACTTATGGCAGACCTTTTACTGCCAAATATAGATAAAACCCCCGACT
>JAZRNK010000076.1:0-3606 GCA_045648145.1 Acutalibacteraceae bacterium
ATTATTTTTCCTTTGTCCATCTTTCTCTTATCACAAAGGCGGCGCTTTTGGGCTGACGCTGTCTTGTGAAGAGGCCCTTCTTGTTACCGTCGACACGGCGGAGTCCGAAAGAGGTCATAAAGTCGGCAAATGCCCACAAATGCTCACCAATGATAAAATCTAAATCGTCGAGTGCGCGGTTATTCTCTTTATAATACTCAATTTGGTACTCCTCCGAGAAGATTACATCGGGTAATTTATGCAAGCCCGTGATTGTATCGGTACCGTATTCGGTAATCATAACCGGCTTATTATATTTTTCGTGATATGCCTTGAAATCGGCTGTCAAGCGCGGATAAATGGACTTTAGGTTAGCCAAATCGTAATACCACGAATAGTATCTATTCAAGCAAATGGCGTCAAACAGGTGCGACACCTTATCGAGATTAACGTCGCCCTGGTCGATTACGTTGACTATCGGTCTTGTATCGTCAAGCGCACGTATATGGGCTACCGCCTCGGTAAAATAGGCAACGGCGCCCTCATCCTTGGTCTGTGCCTCGTTAGAAACGTTCCACATAACAACGCATGGGTGGTTTTTATCACGCTCGTAAAGCTCGGTCAACACTTCCTTATGATGCTTTAAAGTGGTCTCGTCGGCAGAGCCCTCTTTAAATACGGGGGTATTACTCCAGAAGTTCATACCGACGGCAGGAACCTCGTCGATTACCAGGAAGCCCTGACGGTCAGCCATCTGCATAATTTCCTCTGAATAGGGATAGTGCGACGTTCTGAATGAGTTGGCGCCCAACCATTTTAACAGTTCAAAGTCGCGAACGTTCAAGGCCTCATCCAAGCCCTTGCCCTTAATGTCGCTATCCTCATGCTTACCGAAGCCCTTTAAGTATACAGGTTTTCCGTTGACCAAAAACTGCTTATTGGTCATTTTTACCGTTCTGATACCTATCGGCAAGGTGTAATGGTCCTCACCTGCATAGACTTCCAACTCATAAAGATATGCGGCACGAACCTCCCAAAAATGAGCGTTTTTGACCGTGAGCTTACCCTCCGCGCCGTCGTTCTCGGCGACAACGTTACCGTCCTCATCCAAAAGAGTGACCTTTACGTCGGTCTTACCCTCTACTTCAATGCTGTAATCAACAACACCGTCGTTACCTACAATATCAGTCTTAACCGATATATCCTTAACGTAAACGTCGGGTGTTGTATAAATCTTGACCGGTCTGTGAATACCCGAATAATTAAAGAAGTCAAACTCGTAAACCTGGGCTTTTTCACCCTCAGGGAAATACTTGGGGTTAGCGTTTCTTATATATCCAAAGGGCAGACAGTCGTGGTCGAGCATATTGCTCAAAGCTACAGTGACACGGTTTTTGCCTACCGAAACAAAATTGCCCAGCTCTGCCTCAAACGGCAAGAAACCGCCCTTATGGCGCATAACCTCTTGACCGTTAACGTAAACAATGGCGTGGTGCGTGGCACTGCCAAAACGCAAAACCATACGCTTATTCTGCCAGTCATTAGGGATATAAAACTCCCTCTCGTACCACACAAAGCCTACGTGGTCCCTTAACTCCTTATCGGTTGTGATGTCGTTATAACTTGAAGGGACGGGCATCTCTATATAATCGGTCAAAGGCTTTTCGTACCATTTTTCGTCGGCACCTTGATTAAATCTTGTTTCCTTTTTGAACCTCCAAATGCCGTTTAAAACCTTTACCTGTCTTACTTCGTTTTCTATTGGATATAACATAACGTGCCTCCTGAATATTTGCATTTTTGCTTTCATTTGTAATTTTACAACAGATATAAAAAAACCGCAAGACTTTATTGGTAAAATTTATAAGATAATAAAAAACCGACAAGCCGAAGCTTGTCGGTTTTTTGGCTGTCACAAACTATTTGGATGCCCTTTTTATAATATTAAGCTTTTGCTTTTTGTTTCCTGTTCATTCTTTTTAACATCGCTTGAAGCTTGGGCACGTTATATCGCAACACTAAGGTCGGCAGTCAAGGTATAAAATTTTATCATACTGCGGAAAAAGTGAAGCAATGAAAAGCCGATAATAAGTTACGATTGAAAAGTGATAAACGTTCTTAAAACGAGATTTTATGTCTTTGACGTTTTCAGAAATATCAACAAAATCAATGGTAAAGCCGTCACACTCGTTCAATTTAACCTTTGAAATATTTTCGGGGTTGAGCCCTGTGTTCAACACGATAATCCTGTAGCTATACTCCTTGGAGGCATTCGCAATAAGAGAACGAACAGCAACATCCAAGTAAGGTATATAATTGTCATCGACTGAAAAGAAAATCGGGATTTCTCTACTCATTTCGCTACTCCTTTTAACTCGTTTAAAATCACCGAGATTAATTGTATTTTGATAATAAGGATAAGTAAACCGAATTTTAAGTGTAGCGTATCTACTTATTGGGTTTATGCCGTAGAATCTGTTTTCTACAACTCTCCGCTCAGGAGAATTATAGAAAAAAGCCCTGTTTTCAAACGAAACAGAGCATTTTTAACAATAATCAATTCTTGAAGAATGCAACAACCACTTTTTATAACAAATTTATCGACCTCTATATTCCTGCTTTAAGACCTCTGCCATTTCTTCGGGAGATTCCTGACAACCATCTGCAAGCCACATTTTTATAACGGCGTTCAAACCATTTCTGAAAAACTCAATATGATATTTAATGTTGTTGTCTATATGCTCCTTTTCTGCCCGCCTTGTGTCATATATTGAAATAAGATGCTTGTCATCATAGCACAACTTAAAATATGTTTTATAAAAAATTTGGTTTTCTTTAATATGCTTGAACATCTTTAGCGCACCGCTGCGCTCGTTAAAATAATCATAATCGGCAAACAGGTTACTAAAATCGTTTTCAAGCTTTTCTCTTGTTTTATCGGCAAGATCAAATATATCAATATAGTTTGCATAAAATGTACTACGGTTCAAATTTGTTATCTTAATAAGGTCCGAAACGGTAATATCCTTAATTTCACGTGTTTGCAATAGCTCTATAAATGCTCTTTCAATTTTCTCTTGTGACTCTCTGCCCCGCTTATTGTTCTTTACGTTCATAACAATTCTCCTTTAATCCAACACTTATGGTGAAATTGATGGTCGCATTTTATTTTATTCCAACACTTATCGTTTAATTGTTGATTGTTTTACTTTAGCAAAAAATATTATACTATAAACGCAATAAAAACACAAGTGTTGGTTTAATGAAAGGAGTAATTAATATGAAAAAGAGTAGTTTTGTTGCATTGATATTAGGAACTGTGAGCGGTGTTCTTTTCGCACTCGGTATGTGTATGGCGCTTTTACCTGAATGGGACGCCTTCACTGAAGGTATAATTCTCGGTGCCATTGGTATTGTGTTGGGTATTGTCACGGCGCTTATCTGGTGCAAAATGGAGAATAAAACCTTACCGAAATTTAATGGCAAAAACGTTCTTCGCACAATATACGCAGTTATCGCTGCTTTGGTGCTTGGTTTGGGTATGTGTATGTGCCTTGTTTGGAATCAAATTGTTTGGGGCACTCTCGTAGGACTTCTTGGTATCATTATGCTGATTGCTCTCATTCC
>JAZRNK010000077.1:0-4352 GCA_045648145.1 Acutalibacteraceae bacterium
GAGGCAGAAACGAGGAAATACTGCTGACGTAGACGCAACGATTTGCCTTCGGGGTGGTTATCCTCGGGGTAAAGAACCTTACTGATAACCTCGGTCATGGCTTGGTGCTCTAATGCGCGAACGTAGTCACCCTGATTAAAGGCTGCCATATCGATAGCGCGGGTTTCCGAGCTCCAAAGTCTTAACACGTTAACGCTTTTGCCGTCGGCGCCTGCAACCATAAGGTCGTACGGGACGGCGCGGACGGTGGTGTAGTTTTCAAGACTGACGTTGTGATGCACTCCGTCCCAAACCTCTTTAACGTTGCCGCCGAAGTTAACGTCAACCGCCGAGGTGTCACGGCGAACAAGCCAGGCGCTGCCGCCGGGCAACCAGAAGTCCGGCATTTCGGTCTGCCAGCCGTCGACAAACTTCTGACGGAAGATACCGAACTCATATCTTATACAGTAGCCCATTGCGGGATAACCGCTTGTTGTAAGACCGTCTAAAAAGCAGGCGGCAAGTCGTCCCAAGCCACCGTTACCAAGACCGGCATCGGGCTCGAGCTCGTATAAATTTTTGAGCTTAACGCCGTATTTGTCAAGCGCCTCTTTAAAGGTCTTGTCAAGCTTAAGGTTAAAAAGATTGTTTTTGAGCGAGCGGCCCATCAAAAACTCCATAGAAAGATAGTAAACCATCTTGCTTTCCTGCTTTGAGGCTTCCTCGCGGAAGGCGCTGCGGCGCTCACGCATAATGTCAAGCAAGGCCAGAACGGTTGCTTTATAAAAAAGCTCGTCGGAGGCCTGCTCGGGCGAAACGCCGAAATTATGCTTCAGTTTGTCACCCAAAAGGTCATAAATATCTTTGGTGGTATACATATAAACCTCCATAAATAAAAATTTTCAAATTATACATTGATTATTGCGTAAAATTACATTATTATAATAATACAAACACTTTGATATTGCAATAGCTATGAGGTTGAAAATATTGGTTAATTTTTGGGCGTTTTCAACAAAATATATCAAAACAAAGGTTGTTTTAAACTAAAAATTTAGCAAAACGCATAAAATACGGTTATTTTCGGGTTGTAAGCCGAAAATTTTTCTGAAAAGGAGAAACTGTTTTGGAAAACAAAAACGAGTTTGACAATGCAAAGATAAACGAAATGGGCAAGCAGGCAGAGGGCTTTGAGCTGCAAAATGCGCACTACGTTCCGTTTGACAGCTCATCTTTGGGTAACTATAGTGTGGACGACGGTAAGGGTGCGTATTCGCCGCAGGGTGATTTGCACACGCCGCAGAACAACACCTACGTGCCGTTTACCGATTGGCAGGGTGGCGTTCAGCCGAGCTTTGCGGGTGGCACAAATTTTGACCCTGTTGAGTTTGAGCAGAAGCGCAATATTAAAAAATTAGGCAACGGCATCGGCTTGCCGTTAAGTATTTTTATAATCGCAAGCGGTGTTATAGGAACGGTTGTGTCCTTTGTTTTGCTGTTTGCCTTGGGTATGGAGCGCCTTTCAGCTTTAATAAACAACCCCAATTTCCAATACATCTTTTCGGGTGTGTTGTCTATCGTTCTGTTCACCTTGCCGTTTTTTATAACGGGAAAATTTATAAACGTTAAATTGAGTGAACTGGTGGCTTTACACCGTCCCAAGCGCAACGCTACCCTGCCGATAGTTATGTTGGGTCTGGGCGCTTGTGCGTTGGGTAACATTGCCACAAGTATTTTTGCTATGATACTCAATATGTTTTTTGGAATAGTGCCTCAAGGCTCGATGCCCGAATATGGCACAGGGTATGCTTCGTTTGTACTGATGCTTTTATGTGTGGGTATTTTGCCTGCTCTTGTTGAGGAATTTGCCTTCCGTGGCGTTGTTTTGGGTGCTTTAAGGCGCCGCTTTGGTGACGGTACGGCCGTTCTTGTTTCGGCGGTGCTTTTCGGTCTTATTCACGGCAACCTCCAACAGATACCGTTTGCTTTTTGCGTAGGTATCGTTCTCGGTTATGCCACCATTTATACCGGCTCGTTGGTACCTGCCATGATAATTCACGCGCTTAACAATTCCTTGTCGGTCGTGCTGTCCTTTGTAAGTAGGTCCCTTACACCCAGTGTCAACAGTATCGTTTCGTATATGTATCTGCTTGTTTTGTTGCTTTTAGGACTTTGCGGTTCGATTATTCTTATGAAAACAGATAATAAGGCGTTTGTGCTTGAAAAAAGACAGGAGCCGTATTCCAAAAAGTATTTTGGCTGGTTTAGTACAAGCGCTTGGATGATAGTTTTTGTTGTGCTTTGTGTTCTTACCGTCATTTCGGTACAGTTCCCCGAGCTATTGGCATTAGGGTAAGTATTATGAATGAATATATGCAAAAGGCTATAGAGCTTGCAAAGAGCGCGGCTAAAGTGGGAGAGATACCCGTAGGCGCGGTAATTGTGCAAAATGGTGAAATAATAGCCACCGGCACAAACCGACGTGAAACCGACAAAAGCGCTGTGGCACACGCCGAGGTTGAGGCTATCACTGCGGCTTGTAAAAAACTGGGCAGGTGGCATCTTGACGACTGTGAGCTTTACGTTACGCTTGAGCCTTGTCCGATGTGCGCAGGGGCTATCATAAACTCCAGAATAAAGCGTGTCGTGTACGGCGCGTTTGATAAAAAAGGCGGTGCTTGTGACTCGGTAACCAATCTTTTTGCTCTTCCGTTTAACCACAAGCCTGAGGTCTGGGCGGGCATCTGCGAAGAGGAATGCTCACAGCTTATGACCGAATTTTTTGAGAAATTGAGATAAGGCGGAGATATAAAATGGCTCTTGCCAAAAAGATAATCTATATAAAAGAGCCCGACAGTTTACAGTGTGGACAGGCAGTGTTGGCGATGCTGTGTAATAAATCGGTTGAGGAAATTCTGCAAACGGTCGGTACCGAGCGTGAAACCAAGCTTAAAGATATGTTTGACTGTTTAATGCATTACGGCATTTCGTACAGTGCGCAAAAGAAAGCGGTAGAGAACAAAAACGATTTACCTGAAATCTGTATTTTAAGTCTTGAAACGCCGAGGTGTTGGCATTGGTCGTTATATTTTAAGGGCGTTTTTTACGACCCCGAGCACGGTGTTATGGATGATTTTCCAAAATGCAACCGAAAATATTATTTTGAAGTTTTTGATACTTAAAGGAGGGTGGCTTTATGTATATTATGTCGGTCGACGTCGGAACGGCGCGAACGGGTGTCGCTTTGAGTGACCAATCTGAAAGCTTTGCGTTTCCAAAATGCGTTATAACCGAGTATAACCGCGAAAAACTGATTGAAAAATTGGCGCTAAAGGCTAAAGAGCTGGGTGCTGAAATGATAGTCGTGGGATATCCTAAAAATATGGATGGCAGCGAGGGCTTTAAAGCCAAAGAATGCGCCGAGGCCGCCGAAGCCTTGGCCAAAGCAACAAATCTGCCGGTTGAACTGTGGGACGAGAGATGTACCACCGTCAGCGCTCATACGGCTCTTAATTATACCGATACAAGAGGTAAAAAGCGTAAGCAAATCGTAGATGCGGTGGCCGCCACTATTATACTTGAGGATTTTTTACAAAGACGTAAAAACAGTAAATAAAATACACTTGAATATGTAAAACAGTTGTGATAATATATATCACGATAAATTTTTCGGAGGTAATCTCATGTCCGGACATTCAAAATGGAGTACCATTAAAAGAAAGAAAGAAAAAATCGACCAGGCAAGAGCCAAGGTCTTTACAAGAATTGGTCGCGAATTGGCAATGGTTGTTCGCGCAGGCGGTCCCGACCCCAACGTTAACGGAAAATTAAAGGACGTTATTGCCAAGGCTAAAGCCAATAACGTCCCTAACGACAATATTGACCGTATTATCAAAAAGGCCGCAGGTGAGCAGGGCGGCGCAGAGTACGAGCAGCTTATTTATGAGGGCTACGGTCCGTCGGGTGTTGCCGTAATCGTTGAAACCTTGACCGATAACCGCAACCGTACAGCCGGTGAGATGCGTCATTATTTTGACAAATGCGGTGGTAATTTGGGTCAGTCGGGCTCGGTTATGTTTATGTTCGAGCACAAGGGCCTTATTGTTATCGAGGGCGAGGGTCTTGACGAGGATAAGGTTATGGAGGACGCTTTAGAAGCAGGAGCCGACGACTTTAACTTCGACGGCGACGTTTTTGAAATCTCAACCGACGCCAACTCGGTGGGTGCAGTTAGCGAGGCTTTGGCCGAAAAGGGTTATTCCTTCCTCTCTGCCGAGGCGGCTTATGTTCCTTCTACCGAATCTGCCATTGACGATCCCGAGCAGATAGTTAAGATGGAAAAGCTTCTCAGCATGCTTGACGAAAACGACGAC
>JAZRNK010000078.1:0-10022 GCA_045648145.1 Acutalibacteraceae bacterium
CATTTTGAAGCTTTTCTTATTGCGTAAGTTTTTTATTTTTCAGTAGTAATGCGTTATTTATAAACAGGCCTATTATTGCAAAGATTGAAATATATCCGAAAACGGGGTAGATGATACTTATCAGTTGACTGAATTCAAACAAACTTAAAAGAATTGCAACGATACTGATTAAGCAGGTGTATAAGACCTTGTGTTTTGCAAACCAACCGTATTTTTCAAAGTGCTCAGGCACAGGTACGTAGACCGAAATTGCCGCACCGAACATGGCAAATAAAAGAGCAACCGTAACGGCTATTTCACTTAAAGTTCCAATATTATCTGCTAATGATAAAAGCGGGAGTTCAGTTTTGGTAGCCGTCGGCACGGCAAACAATGCTAAAAGAATAAGTATAGCAACTGTGGTTATTAAAACACATGCAACCAAAGAGCCTAAAAGAGAAGAGGTGGTTGATTTTGCGTGTTTGCCTAACGAGGCGGTTATAGCAATTATGCAAAAGTAATTGTATGACACAAAATTCAAGGACGAAACCAACCAATTATCGATAAGTACGTTCTTTGCTCTGTGTGAAGTAAATTCAATATTCGAAAAGTCGTTTTTAGACAAAACAATAATTACGACGGTAACGGTTATGAATATGAGTATCGGAACAACAATGTCAAAGAACCTAACGGCGCTGCCTAAGCCTTTTAATGATATAAAGGTGATAAGTGCGCCAAAAAGAAAACAAGTGACAATTTTTAAAGTAAGGTTACCGGTGATTTGAAAAATAAGCGAGCCTGCGCCGGCTATCATAATAATGTAAATGCAGAAAAGAAATGAAAGTTCTAAAAAAGAAGCAACCTTTTCAAGCCATTTTATATTGCAAGGGACAATGACCTTTTCCATGTCGGTAATTGAGGTTTCGTGAGAAAAATTAATGGTTAAAAAGGTTAAAAGCGATAACAAGAGACAGGATATAATAACTCCTAAAAAACCGGGGACACCGAACGAGCCGAAGAATTGCCAAAGCTCCTGACCGGATAGAAAACCGGCACCAAAAAAGCATCCTGCAATCGTAAAAGCGGTTTGTAAAATCCCTATTTTTTTCACTGCGCTCACCACCTAAAAAACAATTAATGATATTATATATTAAGGTTTTTATAGTGTCAACCCCACTAAATATCGACGAAATTTATCAAAATTCGTCAAAATTGTGTAAAAATTCAAATAAATTGATTTTATGTTTAAAACGACAAAAAGAGCAAAAAATATGTTGTAAATGTTAATAAAACGAGTTGCGTATTGGTGAAAATTAACGAAAATAATTGTCACATGCGAAAAACTGTTGACTTAATTAACAAAAAATGTTACAATTTTGATATAATATGGATTGTGAGGTAATGTGTGATGCCGGAATTTTTAATGAGTCCGGAAAGAGGAAAGCTAATAGAGGAATTGGTCAAGAGGTTACCCGATATTAGAAAGCGCCTTCGTCTTTCACAGGAAGAACTTGGTCAAATGATTGGCAAAAGCAGACAGAAGATATCAGATATCGAAAGGTTTGCGGCCCCTATGGGATGGGATACCTATATAGCGACCTGTGTAGCACTCGAAACTTTGGGAGCGTTTGATACCCGTACTGACGATTGGTATTTCGTTTCAAAAGAAAATTGGTATAAGTAATTCAGCATTTAAACCGCAAAGGTGTATAACCTTTGCGGTTTTTATTTATATTATATGCAAAACATTAAAAAATGAGAATAATTCTCAAATTTTAATTGACTTTATGCGTATGAGTAGTATAATCTAATATGAGAATAATTCTCATATTTTCTTGTTTAAGGTGAAGTATGAAAAAACAGTATAATACCGAGCAAAAAAGAATGATAATAGAATTTTTACAGAACAACCGTGAGCGCCATTTTACCGTTGAGGAAATTACATCGGCGGTATGTAACGAAGGCGCAGGAAAAAGCACCGTTTACCGACAGATTTCAAAGCTGCTTGAAGCAGGTGTTGTAAGACGGTTTGAAACAAAGGATAAAAGCAGTTTTGTTTATCAATATGCCGATGCTCACGAGGACTGCGATAGTCATTACCATTTAAAATGTATTAAATGCGGACGGCTTATTCATATGGAGTGTTCACATTTAAACGAGGTTCAGCAGCATATTGAGGCTGAACACAAATTTATTTTGGGACATAATGGGTCGGTGCTTTACGGCGAATGTGTTTCATGTGTAGGTAAGTAAGGTCTGATTTTATGAAAAGGTTTTTGAAGATAGTTTGTTCATGTCTTGTTTTAATACTGCTTTGCGGTTGTTTTATAAATAAGGAACAAAAAATGAAAAATGAAAAGTTGAATATTGTTTGTACCATTTTTCCGCAGTATGATTTTGTGCGTCAGATAGCAGGTGATTTGGTCAACCTTAAAATGCTTGTGCCGTATGAGTTAGAAAGTCACGATTTTAGCTTGGAAAATCTTACAATAGCTGACCTTGCCACCGTTAGTTCGGCCGATATGGTTATTTTTGTCGGCGGTGAGTCGGACGCAGGTTGGATACATGACCTTAAGGAAACGGTTGATAACGAGGCTGTAAAATGGATTGCTATTACCGATATGGTCGATTTGTTGGAAAATGAGCACAGTGACCACGAGCATCATGAGCACGTCTTTGAATATGATGAGCACGTTTGGACATCACCCAAGCAGGTTATAAAAATTGTGAACGCTCTTACCGATGAGCTGTGTCAGATGGATGAAAAGAATGCGTCGAGGTACAGACAGAATAGCGAAGCCTATATTAAGTCTTTGCAGGAGTTGGACCAGAGGATTAACGATACTGTATCTGTTGCAAAGCAAAAGACCTTGGTTTTTGCCGACCGATTTGCATTTAAATATCTTTTTGAAGATTACGGTTTAAGCTTTGAAGCGGCATTTACAGGCTGTTCAACCAGTGTTGACCCGTCGGTAGCGCAGATAGCAACGTTAAATCAAAAGGCTACCGATTTAAATGCCAAGGTTGTTTTTTATATGGAAAACTCTAATCCTGTTTTTGCTGAAAACATTGCCCATAACGTAGGCGCGAAGACGCTCATGCTACATTCGTGCCATACTGTTACACGTAAACAATTTAACGGTGGGGTTTCGTATCTATCGTTAATGAATGAGAATATTAAAAACATATCGGAGGCGCTCGGATGAGCCAGATTACAGTAGAAAACCTGACATTAGCATTTGACGGCGTGTCGGTTGTGGAAAATTTAAGCTTTACGGTTAATAAAGGCGATTATTTGTGTATTGTCGGTGAAAACGGCAGTGGAAAAAGTACGCTTATAAAAAGTCTTTTAGGGCTGGTCAAGCCCGTTTGCGGAAGTATAAAATACGGTGAGGGCGCAGGGCTTAATGGTATAGGATATTTACCGCAACAAACACAAATACAAAATGATTTTCCGGCTTCGGTCGAAGAAGTTATTATGTCGGGCTTTGTTTCAAAAGGCGTTTTTGCTTTTTATAAAAAGGCCGAAAAGACAAAAGCAATGGAAATTATGAAGCTGTTGGGTATTAATACCCTTAAAGACCGTTGTTATCGTGAGCTTTCGGGCGGACAGATTCAACGCGTACTTTTGGCGAGAGCATTGTGCGCGACAAAGGACCTTTTAATATTAGACGAGCCGGTTACCGCTTTGGACCCAAAGGCTACCGAAGAAATGTATTCGTGTGTAAAAAAACTTAATGAAAGCGGACTTACAGTAATAATGATAACTCACGACATTAAAAGGTCGATTGAAAATGCAAATAATATTATTCATTTGTCCCATTCAAGCGCATTTTTTGGGAGCGTTAACGAGTATCTTGTGTCGAAAGAAGCTAAGGAATTCTTAAAAGGGGGCGAAGCATAATGACTTTTGGCTTTGATTTTAGTGTTTTTGTTAGCCCTTATTTTAATTCGACGATTATTCTTTATGCCTTGATAGTTGGTGTTTTGACCAGCCTTTGCGCTTCGGTTTTAGGTGTTAATTTAGTGTTAAAGCGTTATTCAATGGTGGGTGACGGACTTTCGCACGTAGGCTTTTTGGCGCTTTCTGTCGCAGCGCTTTTTGGCGTTGGTGACGACAAAACAATTTACATTACTTTTCCTGTTGTTATGGCTGCCGCAATACTTCTTATGTGGTTGAGCGAAAGCGGAAAGCTAAAGGGTGATGCCGCGACGGCGCTTGTGTCGGTTGGTACGGTAGCACTTGGATATATATTGTTCAGTCTTTCAAAAACGGGAGCAAGTGACATTTGCTCAGGACTGTTTGGCGCTTCAATTCTTACGATAAAAGCAGGGGATACGGCGCTTTGCGTTGTGTTATCGATAGTTGTTATTTTGCTTTACGTGCTGTTTTATAACAAAATTTTTGCCGTTACCTTCGACGAAGGCTTTGCGAAAGCGGCAGGAATTAACACCAAGGCTTTCAATATGCTTATTTCAGTCTTTACGGCAGTTACTATAGTAGTAGGTATGAAGCTTATCGGTTCTATTATGATTTCGGCAGTTATAGTAATACCTGCCGTTTCGGCAATGCGTATATTTAAAAGCTTCAAGTCTGTAGTTTTAAGCTCTGCGGTAATTTCTGTTATATGCTTTATTTTGGGCTTTGTTTTTGCCGTAACATTTGTTATAATAGATAAAAACGGTAGCACTATTATGCTACCGGTAGGCGCTACAATCGTCTGTTTTAATATTTTGGCTTTATTGGTTTGCAGTGCCGTAGGAAGAATTAACCGTACAAGTAAGGTGAGGTAAATGAGAAAAATTATTACAATTACGTTAAACCCTGCTTTAGATAATCATTATGATGTTCCTGAATTTTTACCGTTTGGTGAAAATTACATTAAAAACTCCACCTGTTCTGCAGGCGGTAAGGGTGTTAACGTTTCTCGTGTGCTTAAGGTTTTGGGTGTTGAAAATACTGCGGTTGTGGTTTTGGGCGAAGAAAACTGTGAGAGATTTGAGTCGTATTTGTTAAGAGCAAATATGGATTATCTGCCCATTTATACAAAGGGTAGTGTACGTGAAAACATTACCATTCACACCGAGGGCAAGGATGATACAAGAATAAGTCTTGATAATTTTTCTATTACCGATGATGTTTTAAATAAGGCTTTTGCATCATTTGAATGTGCTGAAGGCGATGTTGTAGTTTTTGCAGGCAGAATTCCCAACGGTGCTTCAAAAACAAAGATAATTGAATATTTAAAGGCGATTAAGAATAATGGCGCATTGTTGGCGGTTGACAGTAATTCCTTTACAATGGCCGAAATTGCAGAAATTTCACCTTGGCTTATAAAGCCCAATGAAAGTGAAATTAATGCAATAACAAATATTGAGGTTTCGTGTTTTGAAACCGCCGTAAAAGCTGCTAACAAGGTGATAGCATCGGGCGTTTCCAATGTTATTGTAAGTCTTGGAAAGACGGGTGCGGTATTTTCATCGGCAAAAGAATGCTTTTTGGTCACCGTACCCGAAATCATACCGTTATCAACGGTGGGAGCAGGTGACAGCACGTTAGCAGGATTTATAGCTGAATATATTAATTCTGCCAATTTACATGAATGTATGAAAAACGCTTGTGCTTGTGGTACTGCGGCTTGTCTTGTTGAGGGTACCGAGCCACCTAAATATCAGGACGTTTTGAAAATTAAAGAAAAAATAACGATTAAAACAATAAAAAATGAGTTGCTGTAAGGCAACTCATTTTTTTATTGGAAAATATCGATTTTTTCACCTAAAAATTTAGGTTTGGGCTTAAATATGGAAAAGATAAAGTCTTTATTTCGCGCAATAATCTCCCGTATGTCACGCATAAGCTGTCCCGAGTAAACGCGCACATTGGCCGAAACACCGACGGCTTTAATGCCAAATTCTTCTGCATTGTAAAGTGCGCGGTAGAGGTGGTACTCTTGCGTGACAACAACTGCGCTTTCGATACTGAATATTTCTTTGGCACGATACATACTGTCGTAGGTTGAAAAACCTGCATGGTCAAGAACGATAGCGCTTTCGGGTACGCCGGCGTTGACGGCATATTTTTTCATAGTGCCGACCTCGTCATAGTCCTTACGGCTATTGTCACCCGACATAACAATAATAGGTGCGACACCTTGATTATAAAGCTCAATAGCGGTTTCAAGTCGGTCCTGAAGCATATGTGACGGGGTACCGTCAGACCTTACTCCGCAACCTAAAACGAAAATACACTGATAGTCACCTGTAATACTTTTCGCATCGACTATTTTTTCTTTTTGAGAGCTCAAAAAGTATATATTTATTGATATGGCATAGACTGCAATCGCGAGTATTACAGTGGCTAAAATTATTAGCGGTTTTTTGAATTTTCTCATTTATTCTACTCCTAAAAGCTTTACGGTAGTAAAATCGTGTTTTACAAAGGGTAAAAATTTTTCAAACAAATCAACACGCTTTAGTTTTATGCTTGAGGTGTTGATACAAGGGTGGCACCCGATGTATTCGTCATTAAGCAGGTCTTCGTCTATTAAGAGCTTTACTGCATTTTCAGTATCATTCATTAGTCCCATAATGCTGACGGAACCGGGTGTTATATTAAGCAGCTTTAACATATCATCGGGACTTGCAAAGGATAGTCTTGCAGAGTTTATCTGACTTGAAAGCTCTTTAGTCTTAAAGGGCTTATCACCCGGCATCATAAGTAGATAAAAGGCGGTTTTTTGACGGTTGCATAAAAACAGATTTTTGCAAATGGTAACACCTAAAACCGCATCAATTCGATTACAGGCCTCCATAGTATCTGCAGGTTCGTGGTCGGTGCGAAAATACTCTATATTAAGCTTGTCCAAGCAATCATAAACTTCGATTTCCTTTTGTAATCTGCCATTAATTGAGGCAGGTCTGCCTAAAAACAGTTCCACTTCTAACATCTCCAAATTTAATAATATGAATTCATTATAAATCACAAAAATTAATAAGTCAACAAACCTAAAAAGGTATAATTTTTAAGGCAAAAAACTGTTGACTGTTTTGGGGCGGTGTATTATAATAGAAAAAATATTAAAAAAGCAAACGGAGGATAATGTTATGGCTATTTTTATTAATGAACCGTCACACACTTTTAACGAGTACCTTTTAATTCCGGGTTACTCTTCAAGTGAGTGTATTCCTGCTAACGTAAGTCTTAAAACACCACTTGTAAAATTCAAAAAGGGTGAAGAGTCGGCAATTACTATGAACATTCCGCTCGTATCAGCTATTATGCAGTCGGTTTCGGGCGACCGTTTGGCAGTTGCCTTAGCAACCGAGGGTGGCGTTTCTTTCATATACGGTTCTCAGTCAGTTGAGGATGAGGCTGAGATGGTTGCACGTGCTAAAAATTACAAGGCAGGCTTCGTTAAGAGTGATTCCAACATCAGACCTGATGCAACCTTGGCAGATATCATTGCTTTAAAGGAAAAGACCGGTCATTCTACCGTAGCAGTAACCGAAGACGGCACTGCAGAGGGTAAGCTTGTCGGTATCGTTACAAGCAGAGATTACCGCGTAAGCCGTATGTCGCCTGACGTAAAGGTTAGCGAATTTATGACTCCGTTTGATAAAATTATATGGGCTAAAGAGGGTACAAGCCTTAAAGAAGCCAATGACATTATTTGGGATAATAAGCTCAATTCTTTGCCTATTATCAGCGCTGACGGTAAGCTTTGTTATTTCGTTTTCCGTAAGGACTATGATACACATAAGCAAAATCCCAATGAGTTGCTTGACAGCTCTAAAAGATACGTAGTCGGTGCAGGTATTAACACCCGTGACTATGCAGAGCGAGTTCCTGCATTGATTAATGCCGGTGCAGACGTTCTTTGTATCGACTCATCCGAAGGCTTTTCCGAGTGGCAGAAGCTTACTATTGACTGGATTCGTGAAAAATACGGCGATACTGTTAAGGTTGGCGCAGGTAACGTTGTTGACGCAGAGGGCTTCCGTTTCTTAGCCGATGCAGGTGCAGACTTTATTAAGGTTGGTATCGGCGGGGGTTCTATCTGTATTACCCGAGAAACAAAGGGTATCGGTCGTGGACAGGCTACTGCTCTTATTGAGGTTTGCAAGGCTCGTGATGAATATTTTGAGGAAACAGGTGTTTACGTTCCTGTTTGCTCTGACGGTGGTATCGTTTACGATCACCACATGACCTTGGCTCTTGCTATGGGCGCTGACTTTATTATGCTCGGCCGTTACTTTGCCCGTTTTGACGAAAGTCCGACCAATAAGGTGAATATTGGTGGTAACTACTTTAAGGAGTACTGGGGCGAGGGCTCTAACAGAGCAAGAAACTGGCAGAGATATGACCTTGGCGGCGATAAGAAGCTCTCGTTTGAAGAGGGTGTTGATTCATACGTACCTTATGCAGGAAGCTTAAAGGATAACGTTGCATTATCACTCAGCAAGGTTAAGTCTACCATGTGTAACTGCGGTGCATTAAGTATTCCCGAGCTTCAGAAGAAGGCAAAGCTTACACTTGTTTCGGCAACAAGTATTGTTGAGGGTGGCGCACACGACGTTATTCAGAAAGAAACAAGTACAGCAATTAAATAATTGACCAACCGCCGTGCAATTTTCTTTGCACGGCGGTATTTATTATACTTGAAAAAATATCAAATATATGATATTATGCTAATTACAATGAAAAATTAGGGGGAATTCTTATTTTATCGGACAGTTGGCTGCAGATAGTTTGCCTTTTGGTTTTGATTTTATTATCTGCTATGTTTTCCGCAACCGAAACAGCATTTTCATCATTAAATAAAATCCGTTTAAAGACAATGGCTGATGATGGTAACCGTCGCGCTCAGGCCACCTATAAATTGACGGAGAATTTTGATAAGATGTTGTCGGCAGTGCTTATTGGCAATAATATTGTTAATATCGCTTCGACCTCACTTGCAACCGTTTTATTTATAAATGCTTTAGGTAGTGGTGTGGGCACAACCGTTTCCACCATTGTAATGACAGTAGTTGTGCTGATTTTTGGCGAAATTTCACCCAAAAGTATAGCAAAAGAGTCACCGGAAAAATTCGCAATGTTTATCACGCCTGTTTTAAAGGTGATAATGTTTGTTTTGACTCCTTTTATTGCATTCTTTGTTGTTTGGAAGAAGATGTTGAAAAAGGTCTTCCGTCTGGATAGTCAAGATGCTATAACAGGCGACGAACTACTCAATATTGTTGAGGAAGCACAGTCGGGCGGCGGTATCGACCAGACCGAGAGTGAGCTTATCCGTTCTGCAATTTCCTTTAGCGACCGTCCTGTCGGTGACATTTTAACACCTCGAGTTGACATAGTTGCAGCTTCGACAGAGGATAGTGTGGATGAAATTGCTGCTTTATTTGATGAATCAGGCTTTACAAGACTTCCGCTTTATGAAGAAAGTATAGATAATATTTTAGGTATTATACATATTCGCGATTTTAATAAGTACGTTTTATCACAGGGAAATCCTGTAAAATCTATTGTTAAAGAAGCAGTGTTTGTTGCAAAGCAAATTTCAATAAGTGAGCTTTTGAAACTGATGCAGTCCAAGAAAACTCATATGGCTGTCGTGGCTGATGAGTATGGCGGTACTGTTGGTGTCGCAACAATGGAAGATATTTTGGAAGAGCTTGTCGGTGAGATTTGGGACGAGTATGACGAGGTAGTCGAAGAATTTGTTGAATTACCCGACGGCAGAGTTAAGGTTTTGTGCAGCGCTCAGCTTGAACAGATGATAGAATATTTCTCGATTGAAGATGATATTGAGTCTGAGTCGGTGTCGGTAGGCGGTTGGGTTTTAGAACAGCTTGGTAGGATTGCTGAGGAAGGCGACAGCTTCAGCTACGGTAATTTGTTTGTAGAGGTTACGAACGTCGATAATCGAAGAATTATGGAAATTACTGTGTTAGTTGAAAAAACTGACGAAGAAACAGAAGCCGAATAAATTATAATAAAAACCGATAGGTCTTTGACCTATCGGTTTTTTGTTTTATTATTT
>JAZRNK010000079.1:0-7492 GCA_045648145.1 Acutalibacteraceae bacterium
TCGTCTACACGGCCAACGTACCAATAGAAGCCATCCTCATCACGCCAGGCAACATCGCCTGTATGGTAATAACCGTCGTGCCAAACCTCTTGAGTTTTTTCTGTATCTCTGTAATATCCCGTAAACAAGCCACAGGGAGCGCCATTTTTAACATTAACGACAATCTCACCTGTTTCACCGACTGCAACAGATTTGCCGTCAGCATCAACGATATCAACATCATAAATAGGTGCCGGTTTACCCATGGAACCAATTTTATGCGATGCGCCCTGCATATTACCGACTATCATGGTACTTTCAGTCTGACCGAAGCCCTCGATAATCTGTAAGCCTGTTGCTTTTTCAAACTGTCGGTAAACCTCCGGATTAAGAGCCTCACCTGCCGTTGTCATATGCTGAACCGAGCTGAAATCATAATTGGAAATATCCTGCTTAATCATCATTCTGAGCATCGTAGGCGGCGCACAGAAGGTGGTTATATGATATTTTGCAAACATCGGCAATATATCGGCTGCATCAAAACGGTCAAAATCATATACAAAGGTAGCCGCTTCGCACAACCATTGTCCGTAAAGCTTACCCCACATTGCCTTTGCCCAACCGGTATCAGAAATGGTAAAATGCAGGCCATCAGGGTCTACCTGATGCCAATACTTTGCCGTATGGAAATGACCTAAAGCATATTTATAGTTATGGGTAGCAATTTTCGGATAACCAGTTGTACCCGAGGTAAAGAACATAAGCATTGTATCATCACCGCCGGGAGCGTCATCAGGGCGGTTATAATGAGTGCTGTAAAGCGTATATTCCTCATCGAAATTACGCCAACCCTCACGGGTACCACCAACCATAAGCTTATGCTTTAATTCGGGGCATTTTGCTGCGGCAATTTCTGCCTGATTTGCAGTATCACCATCAGCAGTACAAATGATTGCCGAAACACCTGCGGCCTTAAATCTGTACTCAAAATCGTGCTCTAAAAGCTGATTTGTAGCAGGAATAGCAATAGCACCGAGCTTATTAAGTCCGAGTATTGCAAACCAAAACTGATAATGTCTTTTAAGAACGAGCAAAACCCTGTCGCCCTTTTTTATGCCTAACGATTTAAAATAGTTAGCACATTGAGCCGAGGCTTTTTTCATATCCTTAAACGTAAACCTGCGTTCTTCCTTTTCGCGCGAGATATGAAGCATTGCCAACTTTTCGGGTTCACGTTTTGCCAAAGCATCAACCAAATCAAACGCAAAGTTGAACTTTTCAGTATTTTTAAAGGTTATAGAGGTAGGTGTACCCTTTTCATTCTCGACAACGTCGATATATTTTTTATAGATACGGTCTTTCGTATCTTTTTGAGCTTTGTATGTATCTCGAACAGTGGGTGCCTGAGTAAGCTCGGGAATAGGCTCACCAGTAGGATTAAGAACAATAGCGTAGAACACACAGTCCTTACCATTAACGGCAATCATACCGTGTGGCGTATCACTGTCAAAATAAATACTGTCGCCAGGGCCTAAAACCTCTCGATGTTCACCGATTTGAACCATCAAGTTACCCTCAATAACAAGGTCACACTCCTGACCCGCGTGGGTAGTAAGCTCGATATCCTTATGCTGTGCTTCCTCATCATAAACCGAGCGAACATACAACGGCTCTGCAATCTTATTTTTAAAAGTATAAGCAAGGTTATAGTAGGTCATACCATGTGCCTGAGATATTTTCTGACCGGCACCGAAACGTGTAACCGTATACGACTTCAAGGTAGGGCTATAGCCCTCAATAATATCGGTAACATTGACATTAAGAGCCAAAGCACAACGGTAAATAAAAGCAAAGTTGAGATCCTTTTTACCTGCTTCGCAATCGGTATACTCCTCTACCGACACGTCGGTTTTGACAGCCATTTCTTCGACGGTGAGATTTTCCAACTCACGCAAATCACGGATACGCGCCGCCATCTCTTTAATTTTGTAATCGAGTCCTGTCATCTTTTCCATAAACTACTCCATTCAGGGACGAAAAACACCCGTCCCAAAGTTAATAGCTTTGAGACGAGTGTTAAAATTTTTACACCCGCGGTACCACTCAAATTGCAGATAAACCGCCACTCTCGGAGTCTAATAACTCCTATGCATTTACGCAGCAATCACGGAGAAGTTCTACTTGCTTTTTAAAGCTTTCTTCCTCTCGGCTCAGAAGCTACAAACGAAAGCACCAAATTAATAGCTTACACCAACCGCTATCTCTCTGAAAATTGGACAAATTTCGCCCTCTTCGTCAAAGCCTTTTTAATTTGCATTTTATCATACCACAACTTTGGAAAATTGTCAACACTAAATTAGAGTTTGTTGCGTTGAATCTTACCGCTTATAGTCTTAGGTAACTCATCACGGAAAACAACAAGTCGGGGATATTTATAAGGTGCAGTATGTGTTTTAACGTACTGCTGAATTTCCTTTTTAAGTTCTTCGGTAGGCTCTGTACCCTTTGTAAGCACGATACTTGCCTTAACTATCTGACCGCGAACCTCATCGGGAGCAGCCGAAACACCGCATTCAAGAACGTACGGCAATTCCATAATTACACTTTCGATTTCGAAAGGTCCTATACGGTAGCCGGACGACTTAATAACATCGTCAATACGACTGACATACCAGAAATAGCCGTCCTCATCACGCCATGCAGTATCGCCTGTGTGATACATACCGTCATGCCAAGCTTCACTTGTTTTCTCATCGTCAAGGTAATATTCTTTAAACAAACCGCACGGTACGCCTTCTTTAGTATGAACAACAATCTCTCCAACCTCACCAACGGCAACCGAGTTACCGTTGGGGTCGACGATATCAACATCGTACTGAGGTGAAGCCTTGCCCATAGCACCGATTTTTGGTGTTGTTCCAAAAAGATTTGCAATGGTAAGGGTGGTTTCTGTCTGACCGAAGCCTTCCATAATCTGAAGTCCCGTTGCTTTTTCGAACTGCTTAAAGACCTCAGGGTTAAGAGCCTCACCTGCCGTTGTCATGTGATGGATTGACGAAAGGTCGTACTTTGACAAGTCCTCTTTTATAAGCATACGCAACATTGTAGGCGGTGCGCAGAAGGTTGTAATACCATACTGTGCAAACATCGGTAATATATCTGCCGCATCAAAACGGTCAAAATCGTATACAAATACTGCGCCTTCGCACAACCACTGACCGTACAATTTGCCCCACAGTGATTTACCCCAACCGGTATCAGAAATTGTAAGATGCAAACCATCACGCTCACAGCAATGCCAATACTTAGCAGTTACAAAATGGCCTAAAGCATAGGTATGCTTGTGTGCAGCCATTTTGGGATTTCCTGTTGTACCCGATGTAAAGAACATTAAAGCGGTGTCTTCGCCTGCCGATGCATTTTCTTCTCGCTCGAATTTACCAGAGAAAAGCTTATATTCATTATCAAAATCGTGCCAACCATCACGGCTGCCACCGACCATAATGAGATTTTTTACACAACCACAGTTTTTAGCGGCTCTTTCAGCAATCTCGGCAGTGTCACCGTCAGCAGTACAAACCAGTGCGCTGACACCTGCGGCGTTATAACGATATTCAAAATCATGGTCTTTAAGCTGGTTTGTTGCAGGGATAGCAATAGCACCAAGCTTATGAAGCGCCACCATACAGAACCAGAACTGATAATGACGTTTGAGCACGAGCATTACTCTATCGCCACGTTTAATGCCTAAAGATGTAAAGTAGTTAGCAACCTGATTTGATGCTCGTTTGATATCTTTAAATGTAAAGCGGCGCTCAGTTTTATTCTTATCAAGATGAAGCATTGCGAGTTTTTCAGGATATCTGTCGGCAATGCCGTCAACAATATCAAAGCCGAAATTAAAGCTATCGGTATTATTGAACTTAATATCCTGCAAAGCGCCCGTTTCATCTTCAACAGTTTCAACAAACTTCTCGCAAACAAGCTGTTCGGACTTTTTGGCAGAAACTATGCTCTTTCTTACGGTTTCTTCCTTTACGTCCTCACCGGGAATAACTACGGCAACAAACAAGCAGTCCTTACCGTCAACAGCTATCATACCGTGAGGAGTTGAACTGTTATAGTAAATACTGTCACCCTCATCGAGATATTCAACGTTGTCGCCAACCTGCACCTTAAGTCTACCGCTTAAAACAAAGTCAAATTCCTGACCTGAGTGAGTAGCAAGCTGAATGGGTTTATTTTGCTGAGAGGCTGAATATTCGTATTTTACATAATATGGCTCGGCAATCTTTTTTCTAAAAAGCGGTGCCAGGTTCTGAATTTCAATTCCGGGCTCCTTGGCTGTATCACGTCCCTGTCCTTTTCTTGTAACGGTATACGACAGTAAGCGTGCGCTTTTTCCTTCAAGCAGGTCGGTAATACCTATGCCAAATGCAAGTGAACACTTATGAATAAAAGAAAACGGAAAATCCTTTTTTCCGGTTTCGAACAAAACATAGTCATCAACACTGACCTCGGTTTTATCTGCCATTTCAGTTTCAGTAAAGCCACAAATTTCTCGCATCTCACGAATTCGTGCTGCAACCTCCAATAACTTATCTGTTCCTACAGTTGACATGATAATTTCCTCCTTTAGAAAATCAAAATAAAAAAACACTCGTCTCAAAGTTTTGAGACGAGTGTGAATAAACACATCCGCGGTACCACTCAAATTGCAGTAAAACTGCCACTTTAGAGTCTAACAACTCCTATGCACTTACGTAGCATTCACGGGAGATATCTACTAATGTAAAACACGTTCGGACCTCCGGCTCGGAAGTGATAAGCAAAAGAAACAAAAACTATCGGTTCACACCAACCACCGATTCTCTGAAAGTATCTATTTCAAGCCGTCTTCGTCACAGCCTTTTTAATTTTTCTAAATATTAGCACACCGTCACTCACTTGTCAAGAAAAATTTTAAAATTTATTTAAAAAAGTTGTGTTTGACTGTTGACTTTATCAAGGTGATGTGATAAAATGCTAAAGTATTAACTGACAGGAGTTGTATTATGGCTAATAAAAATAAGGTTGATTGCAAAAAATTGTACGAAGCTGTTTTAAGCTTAAAGACCGCAGAGGAATGCTCTGCCTTCTTTGATGATATATGCACATATCAGGAAATTGAAGCCTTGGTGCAAAGGTTGGACGTTGCCTGCCTGCTTCGCGAGGGCAAAAGCTATGTTGACATTAACAAGCTTACAGGTGCCAGCACCGCCACCATTTGCCGTGTAAGTAAAAGTCTTAACTACGGCGAGGGTGGCTACAGCACCGTCATAGAAAGGCTGGGTAAATAATGAAGTTTGACGACAGCATTTTAAGAAATGATGAAAAGGCTATATTCAGTTTACGCAAGCTTTTTGCAGAACATGACTATAAGCAGTTTAAAATGAGCAAATTTGAGGAATACGACCTGTATTCCGAAAACAAGGACTTTTTAGTATCGGACGGCGTTATTACTTTTAATGATACTAATGGTAAGCTTTTGGCTCTCAAGCCCGACGTAACGCTTTCTATTATAAAGAATTGCAGGGATGAAGCTAATACAGTAGAAAAGTTCTATTATAATGAAAACGTTTACCGCGTTTCCGAAAGCTCTCACGCTTACAAGGAAATTATGCAGTCGGGTGTTGAATGTATAGGCAACATCACTTCCGAACAGATTTTTGAGGTTTTAGAGTTATCCTTAAAAAGTCTTTCGGTTTTTTCAAACGATTATATTTTGCACCTTTGCGACATTGAGCTTGTAAATGCCGTTTTTGAAGAATATAACATTGAAAAAGCAAACAGAGCAACCATTTTAAAGGCCCTAACCGAAAAGAATGCCGGTGTTCTTAAAAGCTTATGCTCACCCGAGCAGTTCAACGCTTTAAAGGTTTTTGTCAAAAGCTATAAAACGGTTGACGAAACCATCAATAAGATAAAGAGCATTGCTTACAGTAACAGTTCAAAGAAAGCATTAACAGAGCTCGAGGGTCTTTGCACAAGGCTTTGTGATGCCGGATATAAGGATAATATTCATATTGATTTTTCAATCATCAGCCAGACCGGTTATTACAGCAAATTCCAATTTAAAGGTTATATAAACGGTGTTTCTACCCGCGTTCTTTCGGGTGGACAATATGACGGCTTGATGCAGCGTATGGGCAAAAAATCCGGAGCTATTGGTTTTGCCGTTTACCTTGACGCTATCGAAAGACTTTCTGACACAGAGGTGTCGGCCGACGAAAAGCAATATATTAACATTGCTTTACCAAAAGGCAGACTTGGTGAAAAGGTTTACGCAATGTTCGAAGCGGCAGGCTTTGAATGTCCTTCTATAAAGGAAACCAACCGCAAGCTTATTTTTGAAAACACCGAAAAACGATTGAGATTTTTCTGGGTCAAGCCTTCCGATGTCGCTATTTACGTTGAACGCGGTGCCGCCGATATCGGTGTTGCTGGCAAGGATATTTTGCTTGAATACACCCCCGACGTTTATGAGCTTTTGGATTTAAAAATAGGTAAATGCCGAATGGCAGTTGCAGCTAAAAAGGATTTTTGTGACGACACGTCGAAAACGCTTCGTGTTGCCACCAAGTTTTCCAATATTGCCCGTAGCTATTACGCTAAAAAATGCCGAGATATTGATATAATACACCTTAACGGTTCGATAGAAATTGCACCAATATTAAATCTCTCGGATGTAATAGTCGATATTGTCGAAACCGGCAAAACACTGCTCGAAAACGACCTTGCACCCTTTGAAACCATTGTTCCGATAAGTGCAAGATTGATTTCCAACAAATCCTCATTCAGCTTTAAAAATGAAAGTATTGAGCAGATTAAAAAAGGTCTTTTAGAACAGGTGGAGAAAAATAATGATTAAGATTTTAAAATACGGCGAGGTTTCACCCAACGAAATTTTTGCAAGAGGTAAAGGAACATTTGATGTTGGCGACACCGTTACCGAAATTATTGAAAACGTAAAACAAAACGGTGACAAGGCTTTGTTCGAGTACTGCGAAAAATTTGACAAAGCCAAACTCTCCTGCTTGGAGGTCAATGCTGAAGAAATTGAGGAGGCTTTTAATTCAGTAGAGCCCAAATTCATTGAGATTATAAAAAAAGCCGCCGAGAACATCCGTGAGTTTCACAAAAAGCAGGTTCGCAACAGCTTTATAATAAATGACTGCGACGGTATTGTTACAGGTCAGAAAATTACACCTATTGAAAAGGTAGGACTTTACGTACCCGGCGGCACCGCCGCTTATCCGTCCACCGTTTTAATGGACAGTATACCTGCTAAGATTGCAGGTTGCAAAGAAATTTGCATCACCACTCCCCCATCAAGTGACGGCAAGGTTAATCCCGTTATACTTGCCGCCGCTAAAATTGCAGGGGTTGACCGCATATTTAAGGTTGGCGGCGCACAGGCAGTAGCCGCTTTGGCATACGGTACCGAAAGTATACCCAAGGTTGACAAAATCGT
>JAZRNK010000080.1:0-41434 GCA_045648145.1 Acutalibacteraceae bacterium
TGGTCGTCGTCACACAGCACAACCTCATTTTTATCTATGTTTTTACTGAAGACGTACATTGGTTTGCCAAGCGCTATACCCAGTCCCTTTCGTTGTCCTACAGTATATTTTATAATTCCTTCGTGTTTGCCTAAAATATTACCCGATTTATCAACAAAATTGCCGCATTTTTGAGGTTTTTTGCTGAAATTTGCAATTATATCGACATAATTTCCGTCCGGTACGAAGCATATATCCTGACTATCGTGCTTTTCGGCAGTAACCATTCCTAATTCTGTGGCAATTTCCCTAATTTCTTTTTTCGAATAAGAGCCTAGCGGAAATCTAATATGCGATAGTTGTTCAGAGGTAAGATTGTATAGGAAATAAGATTGGTCTTTTAGGTGGTTGTCGGCCTTTTTAAGTAAATATCTGCCGTTTTCAAACACAACCTTGGCATAGTGGCCGGTTACAAGCAGGTCACATCCTAACTTGTCAGCCTTTTCCATAAGCAGACCGAATTTCATACATTTATTACAGATAACACAGGGGTTAGGTGTAAGCCCGTCTTCGTATGCTTTTACAAAAGGCTTTATTACAAGGTTTTCAAAGTCGTTTTGCATATCAAAGCAATGAAAATCGATGTTCAGACGGTCGGCTACGGCTTTTGCATCTAAAACGCTTTGCTCGTTACCGTTTAAAAGCTGCATTGTTGCGCCGATACATTCATGTCCCTCTTGCAACATAAGATGTGCGGCTACAGACGAATCAACACCGCCACTCATTGCTACGAGTATTTTACTCATAGGCTACCAAGCCTCAGCATTTCGTCAATACTTTTCTTGGCCTTAACTCTTGTGTCTTCGTCAAGAATAATTTCTTCACCTGAAATGCCGAGCAGACAATTCAACAAATCGGGCAGAGTGGTAAGCTTCATATCCTGACAAATGAGTGACTTTGACAAAGGATAAAAGGTTTTGTCCTTACAATTATATTGTAAATATTCCGCAATGCTATTTTCGGTGCCGATAATAAATTCTGTTGCATTACTTTTTTCAGCATAGTCAATAATAGCAGTGGTGCTACCGACAAAATCGGCATGCTTTACGACTTCTGCTTTACATTCGGGGTGCACAAGCAGCTTTGCATTTTTATGTGCAGCTTTCGCTTTAAACACATCTTCTTCGGTAACCGATGCATGATAAGGACAGCCACCGTTAACAAGAATTATATTCTTTTCAGGAAGCTTACTTGCAATATAGCTACCTAAATTAACATCGGGGATGAAAATAATATCCTTTTGGGGCAGGTTGGCCACGATTTTAAGAGCCGAAGCCGAGGTGACACAAACGTCACATACCGTTTTAAGCTCTGCGGTTGTATTTATATATGCAACCACACAGCTATCAGGATATTTTTGCTTTAATTCCAAAATATATTCCTTGCTTATCTGCTCTGCCATAGGACAACCGGCATCAGGAGAGGGGAGCAGCACCTTCTTTTCGGGCGAAAGGATTTTAACCGTTTCTGCCATAAAGCGTACACCGCACATTATAACGGTTTTTTTACTTTGCTTTGCGGCTTCAATACTAAGTCCGAAGGAGTCGCCTAAAAAATCTGCAACTTCAACAATCTCTTTGGCTTGATAGGCGTGTGCTAATATACAAATATCCTGTTCTTTTTTTATGCGCAGGATTTCATCTTGCATTTCTCTTACTGTCACTTAAAACATCCTTTCAACAGTACCATTTTTTACGACAAATGATAATACATTTACTAACACATTATAACAACTACATTTACTTATGTAAAGTGATAAAAATTCTTGAAAAATTTTTATTTAAAGCTATTGACATATTTTGCCTATAGGTGTATAATCTTATACTGCTTAATCATGGGTTCATATGCACCTTACGAGCTTTTCGGGTGGTGTTTATGCTCAAAAATGCCCATTATTTTGCACAGAAATTTTGTGTTGGTTGCTTTAATTTATATAAGGAGTGATTAAAGCCTATGGCTCAGACGGTTAAGGTAAAACCTGTTAAATTCGGTAAGAATGAAAGAATGACTTTCTCTAAGATTAGCGAAGTTATCGACATGCCTAATCTTATTGAAATTCAGAAGGATTCTTACGCGTGGTTTCTCAACCAAGGCCTGAAGGAAGTTTTTGAAGACATGTCGTCAATTACCGACTATACCGGTAATCTTGTACTTGACTTTATCGACTACCGCCTTGATGACAAACCTAAGTACACCGTTACAGAGTGTAAGGAAAGAGATGCAACATATGCTGCACCTTTAAGAGTTCTCGCACGTCTGCAAAATATGGAAACGGGAGAAATTAAGGAAAATGAAGTTTTCCTTGGTGATTTCCCGCTGATGACCGAGTCGGGCACCTTTGTTATTAACGGTGCCGAACGTGTAGTTGTTTCACAGCTTGTTCGTTCTCCCGGTGTATATTATGATTATGAAATTGATAAGTCAGGAAGAAAGTTGTTCAGCTCAACCGTTATTCCTAACCGCGGCGCTTGGCTTGAGTATGAAACTGCTCAGGACGGTTCGTTGTACGTTCGTATAGATAAAAACCGTAAGCTTCCGCTTTCAACCTTTGTACGTGCACTTGGAATTCAGACCAATTTTGAAATAAATGAACTTCTCGGTGAGGACGAGCGTATGACCGCTACCTTCGAGAAGGATACCACTGCCGACACAGATTCTGCGCTTATAGAAGTTTATAAAAAGCTTCGTCCCGGCGAGCCTGCTACCGTTGACGGTGCACAGTCTCATTTGGAACAGCTTTTCTTTGACGACCGCCGTTACGATTTGTCACGTGTCGGACGTTTTAAATACAACAAAAAGCTCGCCATCGCTTCTCGTATTGTGGGCAAGGTTCTTGCTCGTCCCGTTGCTGATCCGCTTACCGGTGAAATTATTGCCGATGCAGGTGATACCATAAGTCGTGAAAAGGCACGTGAAATTGAGAATAAGGGTGTAAACGAGGTTTACCTTGACGTTCTCGAAAACGAGGTTGATCGTGTAGAGGTTAAGGTTTTGTCAAACGGTATGGTTGACATTAAAAACTTTGTTACCTTTAATATTAGCGACCTTCCTATTAAAGAGAATGTTGTTTTCAGCGTATTGAAGGACATTTTGGAGAATAACGAGGGAGAAGAGGCTATCCGTCAGGCTATTGAGGATAACCTTGATGCTCTTTGTCCTAAGCATATTACCATTGAGGATATTCTTGCTTCTGTAAACTATTTCCTCAACCTGCCCCACGGCGTAGGTGCTACCGATGATATTGACCATCTCGGTAACCGTCGTATCCGTTGCGTAGGTGAGCTGTTACAGAACCAGTTCCGTATTGGTTTCTCGAGAATGGAGCGTGTTATCCGTGAAAAGATGACTCTTCAGGCTCAGGATATGGATTCTATTACTCCTCAGACACTTATTAATATTCGTCCTGTTGTTGCAGCTATTAAGGAGTTCTTCGGTTCTTCTCCGTTGTCACAGTTTATGGACCAGACTAACCCCTTGTCCGAGCTTACTCATAAGCGTCGTTTGTCAGCTCTCGGTCCCGGCGGTCTTTCTCGTGACCGTGCAGGATTTGAGGTTCGAGACGTTCATTATAGCCATTACGGACGTATGTGTCCTATTGAGACTCCTGAAGGTCCGAACATCGGTCTTATTTCTTATCTTGCTACCTTTGCAAAGATTAATGAGTACGGATTTATCGAGGCACCCTTCCGCCGAGTAGATAAGTCTACCGGCCGTGTTCTTGATGAGGTTGTTTATATGACCGCTGATGAAGAAGACGAGTTTATCGTTGCTCAGGCTAACGAGCCGTTGGATGCAGAGGGTCATTTCGTAAACGAGCGTGTAAATGCACGTCAGCGTGACCAGTTCCTTGAAACAAGCGGTGTAAACATCGACTTTATGGACGTTTCACCTAAGATGGTTGTTTCGGTTGCTACTGCTATGATTCCGTTCCTTGAGAATGACGATACTAACCGAGCCTTGATGGGTTCGAACATGCAGAAGCAGGCTGTTCCGCTTCTTAAAACCGAGAATCCCATTGTTGGTACCGGTATGGAATACAAAGCCGCTATTGACTCGGGTGTTGTTGTACTTGCAAAGCGCGCAGGTACTGTTGTTGCTGCAAGTGCCGATAAGATTAAGATAAAGGCAGAAAACGGCGAGATTGATGAGTACGAGCTTATCAAGTTCTTGCGTACTAACCACGGCACCTGTATTAACCAGAAACCTATTGTTGCTGTTGGACAGAAGATTGAAAAGGGCGAGGTTATTGCCGACGGCCCTGCAACCTCTAACGGTGAGGTTTCACTTGGTAAGAATGCTCTTATCGGATTTATGACCTGGGAAGGCTATAACTACGAGGACGCTGTTCTTATTAACCAGAAGCTTGTTCGTGAGGATATGTATACCTCTATTCATATTGAAGAGTATGATATCGAGGCAAGAGATACCAAGCTTGGACCGGAGGAAATCACCCGTGATATTCCTAATGTCGGTGAGGACGCTCTTAAGGACCTTGACGAGCGCGGAATTATCCGTATCGGTGCAGAGGTTCGTGCCGGTGATATTCTTGTAGGTAAGGTAACACCCAAGGGTGAAACCGAGCTTACCGCTGAAGAAAGACTTCTCCGTGCTATTTTCGGTGAAAAGGCAAGAGAGGTTAGAGACACTTCACTTCGCGTTCCGCACGGTGAGTACGGTACGATTGTTGACGTTAAGGTGTTCGACCGTTCCAACTGTTCGGAGCTTAACCCCGGTGTAAACCTTGTTGTTCGTTGCTACATCGCACAGAAGCGTAAGATTTCTGTTGGTGATAAGATGGCTGGACGTCATGGTAATAAGGGTGTTGTTTCGAGAATTTTGCCGAGCGAGGATATGCCGTTCTTACCAGATGGTACTCCGCTTGATATTGTTCTTAATCCGTTGGGCGTTCCTTCCCGTATGAACATCGGTCAGGTACTTGAAGTGCATTTGGGCTATGCTGCCAAGGCTCTTGGCTGGAAGGTCTGCACACCTGTATTTGACGGTGCACACGAAGCTGACATCAGAGCTTTGCTTGGCGAAGCAGGTATCAGCGAAGACGGTAAGGTACAGCTTTATGACGGACGTACAGGTGAGCCGTTTGATAACCGCGTAACCGTTGGTTATATGTATTATCTTAAATTGCATCACCTTGTTGATGATAAGATTCATGCCCGTTCGACCGGTCCTTACTCATTGGTTACCCAGCAGCCTCTCGGCGGTAAGGCACAGTTCGGTGGACAGCGTTTCGGTGAAATGGAAGTTTGGGCTTTGGAGGCTTACGGTGCCGCATACACCTTGCAGGAAATTCTTACCGTTAAGTCTGATGACGTTGTCGGTCGTGTTAAGACCTACGAGTCGATTGTTAAGGGCCAGAACGTTCCCAAGCCCGGCGTACCTGAGTCGTTTAAGGTTCTTATTAAAGAACTTCAGTCTTTGGGTCTTGACATTAAGGTTCTTGACGCAGAGAATAACGAAATAGACCTTAAGCAGACCTTTGATGATGACGACGATTTAGGTTTCACTCCTGCAGTAGCTAATGAAACAGGCTTTGAGGAGCAGACCGTTGCCGACAATCTTGAGGGTTACGGACTTGAGGATGAAAATGGAGAAGCCATCGTTGAAGAGTCGGAAGACTTGTATGACGGTGATTACTCTGATGAAAATAATGACTGATAAAGGAGATTAAAGCAGATGGAAAATATTGATTTTGAATCTATAAAAATTGGTCTTGCTTCTCCTGAACAGATAAGAAGCTGGTCACACGGTGAAGTTAAGAAACCGGAAACCATTAACTACAGAACATTAAAGCCCGAGCGTGACGGTCTTTTCTGTGAACGCATTTTCGGACCCCAGAAGGACTGGGAATGTCATTGCGGAAAGTATAAGAGAATTCGCTACAAGGGCAAGATATGTGACCGTTGCGGTGTTGAAGTTACCCGTGCAAAAGTAAGACGTGAGCGTATGGGTACCATTGAGCTCGCAGCTCCTGTGTCACACATTTGGTACTACAAGACAATTCCTTCAAGAATGGGACTTGTACTTGATGTTTCGCCTCGTCTTTTAGAGCAGGTGCTCTATTTCTCACAGTATATTGTTATTGATCCGGGCAGCACTCCGTTGCAGAAAAAGCAGTTGTTGAGTGAGACTCAGTATAACGATATGCGTGAAAAGTATGAGGACGATTTCCGCGCTGGTATGGGTGCTGAGGCAATTAAAGAGCTTCTTTGTGAGATTGACGTTGAGCAAACCTGCAAAGAGCTTGCTGAAGAGCTTCAGGATGCTACCGGTCAGAAGAGAGTCAGACTTTTAAAGCGCATTGAGGTTATGGAAGCCTTCAGACAGTCAGGCAACCGTCCTGAATGGATGATTTTGGATGTTATTCCGGTTATTCCGCCCGATTTGCGCCCGATGGTACAGCTTGACGGTGGACGTTTTGCAACCTCCGACCTCAATGACCTTTACCGCCGTGTTATTAACCGTAACAACCGTCTTAAGAGACTTCTTGAGCTCGGTGCTCCCGATATTATTGTCCGTAACGAAAAGAGAATGTTGCAGGAGGCAGTTGATGCACTTATTGACAACGGCCGTCGCGGCAAGGCAGTTACCGGTCCTAACAACCGTGCCTTAAAATCTCTTTCCGATATGCTTAAAGGTAAGCAGGGACGTTTCCGTCAGAACCTTCTCGGTAAGCGTGTTGACTATTCGGGACGTTCGGTTATCGTTGTAGGACCCGAGCTTAAAATGTATCAGTGCGGTCTTCCTAAAGAGATGGCTATTGAGTTGTTTAAGCCCTTTATTATGAAGCGTCTTGCTGAAACAGGTGTTGTTTCTAACGTAAAGACTGCTCGTAAGATGGTAGAACGCGCAGGTACAGAGGTTTGGGATGCACTTGAAACCGTTATTAAGGACCATCCGGTACTTCTTAACCGTGCTCCTACACTTCATAGACTTGGTATTCAGGCTTTTGAGCCCGTTCTTGTTGAAGGTCGTGCATTAAAGCTTCATCCGCTTGTATGTACCGCATACAACGCTGACTTTGACGGTGACCAGATGGCTGTTCACGTTCCGCTTTCAGCAGAAGCTCAGGCAGAGGCAAGATTCTTAATGCTTGCCGCTAACAACCTTCTTAAGCCGTCAGACGGTAAGCCGGTTACCGTTCCTACACAGGATATGGTTCTCGGTTCTTACTACCTTACCATTGTTAAACCTGAAGAGCCGGGTGCTAATAAGGTTTTCCGTGATAAAGACGAAGCCATTATGGCTTATAACGACGGTGTTGTAGGTCTTCATGCTCCTATCCGTGTCCGTATGGAGAAGGATGGCGAGAGCGGACTTACTTGGTGTACCGTAGGTTTCATTATATTTAACGAATCTATTCCGCAGGAGCTCGGTTTTGTAGACCGCAGTATTCCAGCAAATAAGTTTAAGCTTGAAGTCTGCTTCAGTCCCAAAGACGAAAAGGCATTGCAGATTACAAGTGGTGACGATATTAATAACTTCAAGGTTGGCAAAAAGCAGCTTGGTCAGATAATTGACCGTTGCATTATGCATTACGGCACCTCTGAAACAGCTATTGTTCTTGATAATATCAAGGCAACCGGCTTCAAGTATTCTACTAAGGGTGCTATCACCGTTGCTGTTTCGGACGCTATCATTCCTCCTCAGAAGAAGGAAATTATTACTGCTGCCGAAGCTAAGATCGATGAAGTTAAGAAAATGTACAGAAGAGGCTTCCTTACCAATAATGAGCGTCTTTCTATGGTTATTAAAATCTGGAATGACGCTACCGATGAGATAGCTGATGCTCTTAAAGGAAACCTCGATGAATTTAACCCGATATTCATGATGGCTGACTCCGGCGCCCGTGGTTCTATGAGCCAGATTAAACAGCTTGCCGGTATGCGTGGTCTTATTTCTAATACTTCGGGTGCGGTTATCGAAATTCCGATTCGTGCTAACTACCGTGAAGGTCTTAACGTTCTTGAATACTTTATTTCTTCTCGTGGTGCACGTAAAGGTCTTGCAGATACCGCTCTTAGAACGGCTGACTCCGGTTATCTTACTCGAAGAATGGTTGACGTTTCTCAAGATGTTATTGTTCGCGAGGATGATTGTGGAACCAGCGAAGGACTTAAGGTTAGCGCCATTATGGAAGGCAATCAGGCTATTGAAAAGCTTGAGGATCGTCTTGTTGGAAGATATTTGCTTGACAATGTTGTCGATGAAACAACAGGTGAGGTCATCGTTGACAATGAGCATATGATGACCGAGGCAGATGCCAAAAGAATTATTTCTGCAGGTATTACTACTGTTGATATCCGTTCAATTCTTTGCTGTCGTTCAAAACACGGCGTATGTAAGAAGTGTTACGGCTCCAACCTTGCAACAGGCTTGCCTGTAACGGTTGGTGAAGCAGTTGGTATTATTGCTGCTCAGTCTATCGGTGAACCCGGTACTCAGCTTACCATGCGTACTTTCCATACCGGTGGTATTGCAAGTACTGAGGATATTACTCAGGGTCTTCCCCGTGTTGAAGAGTTGTTTGAGGCAAGAAGACCGAAGCATAGCGCAATTATTTCCGAAATTGCCGGTAAGGCTACCATTACTGAAGATAAGAAAACCAGAGTGGTTATCGTTACCGATGAGGAAAATGCTGACGAGCGCAAGTACAGTATCCCGTTCGGTTACCGTATCAGCGTTGCAAACGGCGATTTGGTAGCTAAAGGCCAGCCTATTACTGAAGGTTCGATCGTTCCTTCCGATATTCTTGAGGTTAACGGCCCCGGTGCTGTTGAAGAGTATATCATTAAGGAAATTCAGAACGCTTATCGTTCACAGGGTGTTGATATCAATGATAAACACATTGAGGTTATCATCCGTCAGATGATGCGTAAGTTTAAGATTACCGATGCAGGTAGCACCAGCTTCATTCCGAACACTATGGTTGACCGTGGTGAAGTATATGAGGCAAACGATGCTATTCAGGCACGTATTGATGCAGGAGAAGAAGGTTTGTCACTTGCAACCTATGAGCCGACATTGCTCGGTATTACCAAGGCTTCACTTGCTACTGAGTCGTTCCTTTCAGCCGCATCTTTCCAGGAGACTACACGTGTCCTCACCGATGCTGCTATTAAGGGTAAGATTGACCCGTTGTTTGGTCTTAAAGAAAACGTTATTATTGGTAAGCTTGTTCCTGCCGGTACCGGTATGAAGTGCTATCATACAGATGACGACGTTTTAACCGATGATGTTGCCTTTGAAACTGAGACTTTTGAGGCTGAGGCTAACGAAGAGGTCACAGTGGCTGCAGAGTAATATCAATAATTACAAGATTTTTGTTAAAAATACTTGACAAGATACACGTGTTAGTGTTAAAATCTTGTACTGTGTGGGATCTTGCCCACACGACGAAAAGCATATATTACGCAGGCAGAGTAATTCTGCCTGCGTCGTATACATTTTTTGATTAGGAGGTGTAATATGCCAACCTTTAACCAGTTAGTCCGTTCAGGTCGTCAGACCATCGAGAAGAAGGCAAAGGCTCCTGCTCTTTTAAAGGGTTATAACTCTATGAAGCGCAGCCTTACTGACAACGATTCTCCTCAGAAGAGAGGCGTTTGTACAGCTGTTAAAACTTCTACTCCTAAAAAGCCTAACTCTGCTCTTAGAAAAATTGCCAGAGTACGTCTTTCAAACGGTATTGAAGTTTCTGCCTACATTCCCGGTATCGGACATAACCTGCAGGAGCACAGCGTTGTGCTTATCCGTGGTGGCCGTGTTAAGGACCTTCCTGGTGTGCGTTATCACATCATCAGAGGTACCCTTGATGCACAGGGTGTTGCCAACAGAATGCAGGGCCGTTCGAAGTACGGTGCAAAGCGTCCCAAGGCAAGCGCTAAATAATTTGTCTTGAAATTAGTTACGACGAATCTATGTCGCAATTTCCACGCGGCGTTAATATATATATTTTCGCCTCGCTTGGAGCTAACGGGATTTGTCACTCGAGTACCTATGATATCATTATGTGAAGGAGGGAAGTTAAAGTGCCAAGAAGAGGCTTTATCGCAAAACGTGATGTATTGCCCGATCCGCTTTACAATTCCAAAATCGTAACCCGTCTTATCAACAACGTTATGTTAGACGGTAAGAAGGGTGTTGCTCAGAAAATCGTTTACGGAGCATTTGACATTATTGCTGAAAAGACCGGTAAGGAAGCTCTTGAAGTTTTCGATCAGGCTATGGAAAATGTTATGCCCCAACTCGAAGTTAAGGCAGTTCGTAAGGGTGGTGCTACCTATCAGGTACCTTTCGAGGTAAGACCTGAGAGAAAGCAGACTCTCGGACTTCGCTGGCTTACTTCTTATGCACGCAACCGTTCAGAATCGACCATGAAAGAGCGTTTAGCTAACGAAATTCTCGATGCTGTAAACGGCGTTGGTGGTGCAGCTAAGAAACGTGAGGATACTCACAAGATGGCAGAGGCAAACAAGGCTTTTGCTCACTACAGATGGTAATTTTAATTTACTGATATTTTTTCACCTCAGTTTATTTTGAGGAAAGTGGAGGATAATATGCCAAGAAAAGTATCTCTTGAAATGACAAGAAATATTGGTATTATGGCTCATATTGATGCAGGTAAAACCACCACCACAGAGCGTATTTTGTATTACACCGGTGTTAACCACAAGATTGGTGAGACACATGACGGCGACGCTACTATGGACTGGATGGAGCAAGAGCAGGAGAGAGGTATTACTATTACCTCGGCTGCTACCACTTGTTTCTGGAAGGATCACCGTATTAATATTATCGACACTCCCGGACACGTTGACTTTACTGTTGAAGTTCAGCGTTCACTCCGTGTACTTGATGATTCCGTTACCGTTTTGTGTGCAAAGGGTGGTGTTGAGCCTCAGTCGGAAACTGTTTGGAGACAGGCCGACGAATACCGTGTGCCCCGTATGATCTATGTTAACAAGATGGACATTATGGGTGCTAATTTCTATAATGTTCTCAACATGGTTAAGGAACGCTTTCAGTGTAATGCTGTTCCGATTCAGTTGCCTATCGGCGCTGAGGATACCTTTAAAGGTATTATCGACCTCGTAGAGAATGTAGCCGAGGTTTATTATGATGACCTTGGTAAAGATGTTCGCCGTGAAGAAATTCCGGAGGATATGAAAGAAATCGTAGAAAAGTACCGTCAGCAGCTTATCGAGTCTATCGTTGAGATGGATGAGGAGCTTATGGAGAAGTACTTTGAGGGTGAGGAGCCGACCATCGAACAGATGAAGGCTGTTATCCGCAAGGCTACTATCGCTAACGAGATGGTTCCTATTTGCTGCGGAACTTCTTATCGTAACAAAGGTGTTCAGCCGTTGCTTGACGCTATTGTTGACTTCATGCCGGCACCTACCGACATTGAAGACATTAAGGGTGTAAACCCTGACACTGATGAAGAGGATGTAAGACACACAGGCGATAATCAGCCTTTTGCTGCTCTTGCATTTAAGATTGCTACCGACCCGTTTGTTGGTAAGATTTGCTTCTTCCGTGTATATTCCGGTACAGTTGATGCCGGATCTACCGTATACAACTCGGTTAAGAATCAGAAGGAAAGACTTGGACGTATTTTACAGATGCACGCTAACCACAGAGAAGATATTGAAACCTGTTATTCAGGTGATATCGCTGCTGCTGTTGGTCTTAAGAACACCACTACCGGTGATACCTTGTGCGACGAAAAGAACCCCATTATTCTTGAATCCATGAACTTCCCCGAGCCTGTTATCCGTGTAGCTATTGAGCCTAAAACCAAAGCAGGTCAGGAAAAGATGGGTATTGCCCTTTCTAAGCTTGCTGAAGAGGATCCGACCTTTAAGTTCTACACCGATGAAGAAACCGGTCAAACAATTATCGCCGGTATGGGTGAGCTTCACCTCGAAATCATCGTAGACCGTATGCTTCGTGAATTTAAGGTTGAAGCAAACGTAGGTAAGCCTCAGGTTGCTTATAAAGAAACCGTTCGTAAGAATTCGGATGTTGACGTTAAGTACGCTCGTCAGTCCGGTGGTAAAGGTCAGTATGGTCATGTTAAGATCAGACTTTCACCCAACGAGACAGGCAAGGGTTACGAATTCATCAACGCTGTTGTTGGTGGTGCAATTCCGAAGGAATACATTCCTGCTGTTGATGCCGGTATTAAGGGCGCAATGCAGAGTGGTGTTCTCGCCGGATACAACGTTGTTGACGTTAAGGTAGAGCTTTATGACGGTTCTTACCACGAGGTTGACTCTTCTGAAATGGCATTTAAGATTGCCGGTTCTATGGCATTTAAAGAGGCTTGTAAGAAGGCTGACCCCGTTCTTATGGAACCCATTATGAAGGTTGTTGTTATCGTTCCTGAAGATTATATGGGCGACGTTATCGGCGACCTTAACTCACGCCGTGGTGAAATTCAGGGCTTTGAGGACAGAATGGGTGGCGTTAAGCAGATTAACGCACGTGTACCTCTCGGTGATATGTTCGGCTACGCTACCGACCTTCGTTCCAAGACTCAGGGACGTGGACAGTATGTAATGGAGCCCGACGGTTACAAAGAAGTACCGAAGAGTATTGCTGAAAAGATTATTTCTGCCAGAACTAAGGGCGAATAATTTATAAATTATATAAATACTCTTGAAATTTATAAAATTTTTTGTTAGAATAACATGTGTGTAAATAAGTTAATAATAACACATAATATTAAGGAGGAAATTCCAAATGGCAAAGGCAAAATTTGAACGTACTAAACCGCACGTTAACATTGGTACCATCGGTCACGTTGACCATGGTAAGACCACACTTACTGCAGCTATCACAAAGTATCTTTCTCTTAAGGGCTATGCACAGTTCGAGGACTATGCAAACATCGATAAGGCTCCCGAAGAGAGAGAGCGTGGTATCACAATCAACACCGCTCACGTTGAGTACGAGACTGACGCTCGTCACTATGCTCACGTTGACTGCCCCGGACATGCTGACTATGTTAAGAACATGATTACCGGTGCTGCTCAGATGGACGGTGCTATCCTCGTTATCGCTTCTACTGACGGTCCTATGGCTCAGACCAAGGAACACCTTCTCCTTGCTCGTCAGGTTGGCGTTCCCTACATCGTTGTATTTATGAACAAGACTGACCTTGTTGACGACCCTGAACTTCTCGACCTCGTTGAGATGGAAATTCGTGAGACTCTTGACAAGTATGAGTTCCCTGGCGATGATACTCCTATCATCAGAGGTTCTGCTCATAAAGCTCTTGTTGCTGATAGTGATGCATCTCTTCCTGAGTATGCACCTATTCAGGAGCTCATGGATGCTGTTGACAGCTACATTCCTACTCCTGAGCGTAAGGCTGACCTTCCCTTCATTATGCCTATCGAAGACGTTATGACCATCTCTGGTCGTGGTACTGTTGTTACCGGCCGTGTTGAGCGTGGTCAGCTCCATGCAGGTGATGAAGTTGAAATTATCGGTCTTACCGATGAGAGAAAGAAGACTGTTGTTACTTCTATGGAAATGTTCCGTAAAGTTCTCGACTTCTGTGAGGCTGGCGATAACATCGGTGCACTTCTCCGTGGCGTAGGCCGTGAAGACGTAGAGCGTGGTCAGGTTCTCTGTAAGCCCGGCTCTATCAATCCTCACACCAAGTTCCATGGTCAGGTTTATATCCTTACCAAGGAAGAAGGCGGACGTCATACTCCTTTCTTCAATAACTATCGTCCTCAGTTCTACTTCAGAACAACCGACGTTACTGGTATCGTATCTCTTCCTGCTGGTACTGAGATGTGTATGCCTGGTGATAATGTAGAGATGGATGTTGAGCTTATCACTCCTATCGCTATTGAAGAAGGCTTACGTTTCGCTATCCGTGAAGGCGGCCGTACTGTTGGTTCTGGTGTTGTTACCGCTATCAACGGCTAATTTAAACAATTAGTTAAATAAAATTCACCCTCGCAGGTTGTCTGCGAGGGTGTTTTTTATATTTAAACCCCGACTGATATTCAGTCGGGGTTTATTTAATTGATTTTTGTTAGAATTCAATATTTTTAGAATCATTTGTTACCGAAAACACATGATTTTCCATTTTTAAGAAGGTATCACAAATCGAAATGGTTGAGTTTCTGTGTGAAATGAAGAAAACGGTTTTTGTTTTAAGCTGAGATATATTTTCGAGTAACTTTTGTTCGGTTTCTTCGTCAAGAGCCGAAGTGCATTCATCAAGCAAAAGGATAGGAGTGTCACACACAAGAGCGCGGGCGATAGCTATGCGCTGTATTTGGCCTTCAGAAAGACCGAGGCCTCGTTCACCAAGCATGGTGTCGAAACCGTCGGGCAATGATGAAATAAAATCATAAATGCAAGCAGTCTTGGTAGCATTAACCATCATTTCGTCCGTAATGTCGGGGTTGGAAAATTTTATATTTTCAGAAATTGTACCTGAAAGGACAAAATTTCCCTGCGGAACGTATGAAAACAATTTACGGGTTGTCGCATTGATAGCGATATCATCGTCGGTGGTTTTAATGGTCAAGCTACCGCTGTTTGATGAAAATAAGCCAAGTAATAGCTTAAAAAGCGTGCTTTTACCGGAACCGGAACTACCTGTAACACAAACGATACTACCTTTGGGAATACTGAACGAGCTATTTTCTATAACAGGCTTTTTGCCGTAATTAAACTCAAGGTTATTAGCGGTTATTGAAACCATTTTTTCGTAAATGTTGTTATCGTAGGAGAGGTTTATAGGTTCATCGGGTAAATTTTCAATTTCAATAATGCGTTCTGCCGAGGCAAGTGCACCGTAAAGATGTGTTATGAGGTTTGATGCACTGAAAAACGGTGCTCGTATTTGTGAAACTATTTGTAAAAACGCCATTAAAATACCGTAATCAATCGAGCCGTTTATAATTTCTAAGATGCCCCAGAACATTGTAACGTAATAAAGCGCTGTGGACATAAGGAACAAACCGCCATTGGCAACGTTACTAACGTTATTTCGTTTGATTTTTTTCTTATATACGTTTTTAAGCAGTATATCAAGCTTGTTTAACAAAGGATGTTTGTTTGAAAAAGATTTAACCACAACAATATTTTCAAAACATTCTTGGCTATAGCTTCTCATCAAACCTGATGACTGCTGGACGCCTTTGTGCATTCTTTTGAAAATCGGACTGAAAACAACAGCCCCGACAGAAATTGCAAAGCCTACGGCAAGAATAACAAGTGTAAATTTGCCGCTAAAGGCAGCGATGGCAATTATTCCTGCAACAATTTTAGCCGCGATAGAAAGCGCTTGGGGAATAAAGTTTGTTATGCCCGAAACCACAATATCAACGTCGCTGGTAAAACGGTTAAGCAGCTCACCCGAATGAAGCTTGTTGATTTTTGAATAATCCTTCGACATTGCCTTTTCAAAAAGGTTGTGTCTTATTTTTTGCTCCAATTTACCACTGATAACGGCGGTAAGGTGGCTGTTTAGCACAGTGAGAATGAGTTGTAAAATAATAACAAGTAAAAGCTTGACTGCTTCAGCAATCAAGCTGCTTTTGATATCAGTTAAAGGTTTACCTGAAAGTGCCAGATTAATAGCATTTTTTGAAACAAGGGCAAGACCTATGTAACTGATGGAAGAAATAATACTTGAAACACTTAAACATATCAATAATATAAATTGACTTTTTGAGTGTTGCCACATCCATTTTAAAGTACTGTTATTTCTCATTTTTTACTACCTTTAAATAAATTTCGCACAAAGCGGTAGATTTTAATTATAGGGCCACGTAAACCAAACAACGAAACCCAGAGAAAAGAGTATATTTTATAACCAAATTCATCGCAGGTGTGGTATTTGCCGTTTTTGGTAAATGCTTTTACTACGCAAAGGATATTATCCTTGCTGACACCCTTTTCAAGCTCACTTTGATGGTCGCCCGACATATCGTACGTGTCGTTGTGTACCTTTATTATTCGATGTAAAACGTATGCACCGTTATCTCTTATGTAGAGAGGAACGTCACCCTTTTTAAGTGCATTGCCGTCGCATTTTGTTAAAACAACGGTATCGCGATAGCTTGTCCACAATGGGCGCATACTGTTCCCAACTACTGTGAAAACAACATCGGTTCCGCTATTCACAAGCTCAACTATTACGGGTGAAAGTTCGCTCATGGGAACTGCTTTATGTGCTCTGTTCATACTATTAAGTTGGCCTTTTTCATATTTGCGACAAACTCTTGAATGTCTGCGCGGGCTGTTTGTTCGTCAATATCATATTCTTTAGTAAGCGCTGCAACGAGCTCATCCTCGGTTTTTTCAGTTTCAAGCTGTTTCCAAAGAAAAGCGCCGCTTTCACTGAGTGATACTATTGAGCGAAAGGACACGACGTTAGAGCCTAACGGGACAAGCACAAAGGTATCGGCTATTGATTTGAGTGTAAATCCGTCTGCTGCTTTCATAATTTTTCTCCTTAAAATTAATCAAAATCGTATATCCATTTATAGAGATATTTTTTTGCTTCTTCATAATCGTATTTCCAAACCCAACCGCCGTTGGTGTCATCAAAAATACCGCCGATTGCAACAACCTCGTCACCGGGAATGCTTGTGCTCTTAATATGAAGGGAGCTTTCGGAAAGCATGGGGGCAAATTCTATTATTTCTGAAAAGTCTAACGAGGTTTCGACGTGGCTGAGTATTTCTTTAAGCAGAGAAGGGTATTTGGATGCAGGCATGTTTTTTGCTTTTTCAAAAAGACAGCTTAATACCTTTTGCTGACGCATAGCGCGGTACTGCTCACTGTCATCGCGGATTCGTGCATACGACATTGCTTGACCGCCGGTCAAATGCACAAGTCCGGATTCCATGACAGGCTCTATGCCAAATCCCTCGGAGTTGTTAAGTCCATTGATTTTTTGGCGTTCTGTTTCGGTTATATGAATATCAATTCCGCCCATAAGGTCAATAACCTTCCAAAGCTGATGCAGATTAACCGCAACATAGTCGGTAATATTCATACCAAAGTTTTGGTTGATGGTTTTAAGCTGAGTTTGCACACCCCAACGGTTGTAAATCTCGGTTATTTTCATATATTTACCGTTTTTATGATTGGCCATTATCCAGCTATCTCTTAAAATAGAGGTTATTTTTACGGTTTTTTCTTCAGGATTGATCGAAAGAATCATTATTGTGTCCGAAAGACCGGCTATTGGCTTGGATTTGTCGTCTGTGACTTTGCTTCGGCTATCAACTCCAAAAAGAGCAATATTGGTAATGCCGCTGGGTAAGTGGGCTACTGCAGATGAGTCAATACCCAAATTCTCTGGTTTTTTGTCGATATGAACATAATTCATATCCTTTGTAACGTAGGCAATGGCGTACATTGCTGTGGTTGCAATTAATGAAATTACGAGAACAGTACTTATAACAATATTGAAAATTATAAGATTTTGTTTCATTTTTCGCTTATTTTTCTTAGAAAAAGAGTTAAGCGAAATGTTTTCGGAACCGTTTGGCCTTGTCATAATATAATCTCCTTTGAACACGCTCGGTGGTCGGGCTTAAACTATCTGTCTATATAATTCCCCAAAAATACAAAATACGAAAGTTCACTTTCGAGTGAGGACATTAAATTTAAGGTTTTTTCATCCTTTAAATTGCCGTCAAAATCAATGTAGAATTTGTATTCAAAGCCATGACCCAACGGTCGTGACTCTATTTTTGTAATATTTAAATTGCAGGCTGCAAAGCGGCCGAGAAGCGAATACAAAGCACCTTTTTCGTGAACGGTGCTTAAAGCAAGACTTACTTTATTACTACCCTCGGCAATGCAGGGGTTTTTAGAAACAGCAATAAACCTTGTCATATTTTCACTTTCATTTTGTATTGACTTCACGGCGATGTTAAGACCGTAAAGCTCTGCCGCAGATTTAGAGCCGATAGCCGCTACTGTCGGGTCATTAAGCTCGGCAACATATTTTGCGGCAAGGGCGGTGTTCTCAAACTCCACCGCTTTTAAATTGTGTTGTTTTATGTATCTTTCACACTGCTTTAGGGCGTGCGGATGTGAATACACTGTTTTTACCGCAGTTTCATCGGCAACAGTCAGTAAATTTTGTGATACGTCTAAGGTGGTTGCTCGTACTATGTAATGGTTATATTTTAATATAAGGTCGTACACAGTACTTACCGAGCCTGCTGCTGAATTTTCAACAGGCAGTATACCTACTGCATTTTCATCGTTGGCAACAGTCTCAAAAACATCCTCAAAGCTTGTTTTAAATTGCACATTAAGTTCGGGGAACATTTTGTTGGCTGCGGCATGAGAAAAAGCACCTTCGGCACCTTGACAAATAACTTTGTCATAGCGTGAATATTCGGGCATTTGTGAAATCTTTTTAGAAAATTCGCCGCCCGAGAATATGGTGTCGTTTTGCAATGCTCGGCTTACCGTCATTATGCTATGATAGACGTTTCGGATGTAACTGCCAAACTCGCCGCCTTCTTTTTCTACCTTTTCAAGAATAGCCTTTTCGCGTTCGGGATGATAAACGGGAAGATTTTCAGCCGTTTTGATTTTAGCAACCTCGAGTGAGCATTCCATTCTCTTCTTTATAAGAACAGATAGCTCAGCGTCTATTTCATCAATGCGTTTTCTGATGTTATCAAGACTCACAGCTTTACGACCTCCGACATAATATCAAGCAAGGCAAGGCAAACGGCCGCCTCAACGGCGGGTAGTGCTCTCGGCACGATACATGGGTCGTGTCTGCCCTCAATAGTAAGGGTTGTGTTTTCCTTTGTTTTAAGATTAACTGAATTTTGTGTTTTGGATATTGACGGTGTGGGTTTTATTGCCACTCTGATAATAAGTGGCATACCGTTGGTTATACCGCCTGTTATACCGCCGCAGTTGTTGGTCGAGCATTTGACGTTACCGTTTTCGTAATACATTTCGTCGTTTGCGGCACTGCCGTACATAGACGAAAAACCAAACCCTTCGCCAAATTCAACACCTTTGACGGCAGGAACACAGAAAATGCTTTGAGATAAGACGTTTTCTATACCACGGGCGGTAGGTGAGCCAATACCGACAGGCAGGCCGGTTACGGCAATCTCAATTTCTCCTCCGATACTGTCGCTGTTTTTCTTTGCTTCGGCAATTTCATCGGTCATTTTTGCTTTAGCTTTGCTTGAAACGCAGGCAAAATATTCGTGGTTGAGTTTATTTAAAAGCTCAGCGTCAATATTGACAGGGTCAAACGGTGTGTCAGCAGTGTTACCTACAAAAGAAACGTGACCGCCGACGGTAATACCGTTTTTGAAAAGTATTTGTCTTGCGACAGCTCCTGCAGCTGTTAAAGGTGCGGTAAGTCTGCCTGAAAAATTGCCGCCGCCTCTTATATCGTTAAAACCGTTGTAGCGAACACTTGCGGCATAGTCGGCGTGTGAGGGGCGAGGAGTTTCGGCAATATTGGAATAGTTGTGTGAACGGGTGTCGGTATTTCTAATTATAAGAGATAACGGAGCGCCCGTGGTAACGCCGTTCAAAAGACCCGATAAAAATTCAGGCGCGTCGGCTTCCTTACGGGCAGTTGCCGTGGCATCGTTTCCGGGGGCACGGCGCTTGAGCTGAACGTTCACTTCGTCCATATTAATCTCATATCCTGCGGGTGGTGCATCCATAACCGCACCGATAGCAGGGCCGTGACTTTCACCGAAAACGGTGGTTCTTATAATACTACCTATCGCTGATGACATTACAGTTTCCTCCAAGCGATTTAAAGTCCTCAAAAAACAGAGGGTAAGATTTATTGATAGCTTCGGCATTGTTTATTGTCGAAGCGTTTTTGCAGTTGGCTGACATTACCGAAAATGCCATAACAATTCGATGGTCGTTAGCGCAGTCGATGGTTGTAGACGTGGGTTGACCGCCGTCAATTATCATACCGTCACAGGTTTCGACGGCTGTGATACTGAAGGCATTTAGTCTTGACACGGTTTCTTTAATGCGGTCGCTTTCTTTAATGCGTAAGCGCTCGGCATTGGTTATAACGGTTTGTCCTTGTGCAAACGCGGCGGTTACCGCTAAAATAGGCACAAGGTCGGGTATTTGTGATGCATCTATTTTAATACCTTTAAGCTGACTTGAGGTAACAGTAATACCGTCATTCGAAGTTTTTATATCGGCTCCAAAGCGTTTAAGCAAATTCAATATTTCCTTATCGCCCTGAAGCGAGTTAACATCAAGTCCGGTTATGGTAATATTACCGTTTATTGCACCTGCGCAAAGATAAAAAGCGGCTTGCGACCAGTCACCTTCAACGGTGCGGTCAATAGCGGTAAGGCCGTCGGTTCCATAGACCTTATAGCCGTCACTCAATTTTTCTATCTTTGCACCAAAAACGGCAAGCTCGTTTAAGGTGATATCAACATATGCCGCTGATTCAAGAGGGGTGGTGAGCTTAATATAGCTTTTACCCTCTGTGATAGAAAGAGCAAGTAAAAGTCCGCTTATGTACTGTGAGCTTATATTACCGGGTAGGGTAAAGGTACCTGCCTTCAGTTTGCCCGAAACTGTGATGGGCAGTTTTTCTGATGAACAGGTAATACCGTTTTGGCGAAGCGCCTCTATAAGAACGTCAAACGGCCTTTGGGGCAGTCGGCCTTCGCCTGTAAAAGTGACATTTTCAATACCTAAAGCGCAGGCGACCGGAATTATAAAACGAGCGGTTGAACCGGATTCGTTACAGTTTACCGTAACGTCTTTAGTATTTCGTTTGGCAGGGATAACCGTTACGGTATCATCGTTTCGCACTATTTTTGCGCCTAACGCTTTAATAGCATTAATGGTCGCCTCAATATCGTTTGACGTGTCGCAGTTGAAAATAGTGACCTGTGATTTTGCTAAAGCTGCACATATAAGGCTACGGTGAGCCGCCGATTTGGAGGCGGGCGCTTTAATACTACCTAAAAGTGTTGACGGGGAAATTACCGCCTGCATCAGTCATTACCTCCAATATAGGAAACAAGGTTGGAGGCAGGTAACGTTTTAATAAAGCAGGAGCCGATTTTTTCAGGTATAATTATTTTAATATCCTTACCGCGACGCTTTTTATCGTTAAGTGCTCCGTTTACAAGCGTTTCACAATCAATACCTGTAGTTGCAGGTAGGTTGTGGCGGTGCAGACATTTTGTTATTTTCTTGGCTGTACCTTCTTCGCAATCTCCGTTACGTTCAGCAGCAGTTGCCATAATTACCATACCGATGCCAACGGCTTCGCCGTGCGTAATATTTTTATAGTTGTAATATTTTTCAATAGAATGTCCCAAGGTATGACCGAAATTAAGCAGCATACGCTCACCGCTCTCGAAAAAGTCGTTTTCGGTTATGTTAATTTTTATGGAAACACATTCATATATTAATTCACTCAAAAAGTCGTGAGCGTTTTCGTTAAGTAATCTTTCAAAAAGCTTTTCCGATTTTATAACACCGTATTTAATAGCCTCGGCAAGACCGTCGCTAAAAAATTCAGTCGGCAGCGTTTTAAGACAGTCGGGGTCAATAATAACGGCCTTGGGCGCGTGGAAAGCGCCGGCAAGGTTTTTACCGTAAACCAAGTCACAACCGGTTTTACCGCCAACGCTGGAATCTATCTGCGCGAGCAGACTTGTAGGAATACCAATATAGTCAATGCCGCGTTGATAAATGGCGGCGGCAAAGCCTGTAAGATCGCCACAAACACCGCCACCGAGAGCGACTGCAAAATCAGACCTTGTAAGGCCTGAATCACACATAGCGCCCAAAATATTTTCTACCGTTCGCATAGTTTTGCTTTGCTCACCTGCAGGGAAAGCAAAACTTTTTACTTTAAAACCTTGTTTTTCAAGACTCAAAGTGACGGTATCAAGATAAAATGATTCAACATTTGTATCGGTTACGATAAGGCAGGTGTTGCCCTTGACCGCCTTGCGAATGACCTCGCCAACGCGGTTGATAACACCATTCTCAATTATAATATCGTATGCCGATGGTTTTTTTACTGAAAGTATCGTTGAAGACATTAAAGGTTCCCCTTACGTTATCGGTTTTGGTTTATAGCTTTCATCGTTTCGTGTAAAGCGAAAATTTTACTTGAAAGCTTTTCAAAGGTGTCGGGAGTTATGGATTGCGCACCATCTGACAAGGCATGAGGTGGGTCGTTATGAACCTCAATCATAAGTCCGTCAGCGCCGGCGGCAACAGCGGCTAATGACAACGGTTCAACCAACCAGGTAATACCTGAAGCATGTGACGGGTCAACAATTACCGGTAGATGCGACAGCTTTTTGAATACAGGTACGGCAGATAAATCCAAGGTGTTGCGGGTAAAGGTTTCATACGTTCTAATACCTCGTTCACAAAGGATTACATTTTCATTACCGTTACTCATAATGTATTCAGCACTCATAAGCGTTTCATCAATAGTGTTGGCCAGACCACGTTTGAGCAAAATGGGTTTATCAAGCTTGCCGAGTTCCTTCAGTAATTCAAAGTTCTGCATATTTCTTGCGCCGACCTGAATTACATCGACATCTTCAAACAAATCGATATGCTCAGCACTCATTATTTCGGTAACAATAGGCATACCGGTAGCCTTACGGGCTTCTTTAAGAAGCTCAAGACCTTCTGCGCGAAGTCCCTGGAAGGCATAAGGTGACGTACGCGGTTTAAAAGCGCCGCCACGCAAGAAATTGGCGCCGTTTTTGTGTACGCTCTTGGCTATTTCAATAATCTGTTCACGGTTTTCTACCGAGCAGGGACCTGCCATTATTTGCAAATCTCCGCCGCCGATTGCCAAATTGCCAACCTTAATTACAGTATCATCGGGATGAAATTTACGGTTGGCTTTTTTATACGGCTCCTGAACACGTTTAACCGTTTCGACCAGGTCAAATGCACTGATCGAATCAATATCAATCGCTTTAGTTTCACCCACAAGACCTAAAAGGGTTGCGTGGGTACCTGTCGACATATGAACGTCAACACCGTATTTTTTCTTTATAATCTCGGAAAACTCGCAAGCCTGTTCTTGGGTTGTTCCGTTTTTCAAAATAATAATCACAAAAAAGCGCCTCTTCCTTACATTATATATGTAATATAAATAGATTACATCAAACCGCCTCACATGTCAAGAATTTGTGAGTACTTAGATAAAATAGTTTCGGCACATTTTTCTGCCGAAAGATTAGCGTCTATGCATATATCACTAGCGCTGTTATAACTGTCCTCTCGATTGTCCATAAGCTGTTTTATTGCAGCTTCTTTGTCGTCACGCATAAGTAACGGTCGGGTAGTGTCGTTTTTTAGTCTTTCAATGACCGTTTCGGGTGTTACCTTTAGGTAAACCGAAAACCCCGTCTTTTTAAGTGCTTTAGCATTTTCTTTGTTGACCACAGCGCCGCCGCCCGTAGCTATAACAAGACCTTTTTCTTCGGAAAGGCTTTTTATCATTTCTGCTTCAAGGTTTCTGAAGTATGCCTCGCCGTGCTGTGCAAAAATATCGGAAACGGTACAGTTTTGTTGTTTTTCAATTTCCAAATCACTGTCTTTAAAGGTGTAGCCCAGCCTTTCGGCAAGTATTTTACCCACCGTTGTTTTGCCGCAACCCATAAAGCCGCATAATACAACGTTATTTTTCATAGAACATCCTCATCATTTCCTTGTCGGCATCCTTGATTATTTGTTTGATTTCTTCGTTTTGAAACGTGCCGCCGTACCAGAATTCATGTGCCTTTACGGCCTGCCAAACCAGCATTGCCATTCCGCCAACGGTTTTAATGCCGTATTGCTTGGCGGTTTTTATAAGCAGTGTTTCGGCCGGGTTATAAACCGCATCAAAAACGGCGTGGCATTTTTTAAGGCAGTCGATATTTACGTCAGCCATAGCGTCAACTTTTGGGTACATTCCGCAAGGGGTAGCATTTACGAGCAGGTCAAATTCACCGTCGACTTTAGACAGTTCAACACATTGCGCTTTGGCGCCTACCACTTCAAGAGCGGCACAAAGCCGGGCTGCTTTGGGTAAATCGCTTTCTAAAGCAGCTATGGTTATTTCACATCCGTAGGAAACGGCTTCGCGGGCGATGGTTTTTGCGGCTCCGCCACAGCCTAAAACCAAAATTTTACCGCAAAGCTTTACACCCTCGGCCGATAATGCTTTTGAAAAACCGTATGCGTCGGTGCTGCAGCCGTATAGCTTACCGTTATCGTTTTTAACACAGTTGACGGCGTTGTAGGTTTGGGCCGAAGCATCAATGCCGTCAAGAAGAGGAATAATCGTTTCCTTATGCGGAATCGTAACGTTAAAGCCGTTTAGTGACGACAGTTGTCTTATACTGGCTTTGAGATTTTCGGGTGCGATATCTAAAGTGCAGTATTCGGCATCTATTCCCGAAAGTTCAAACAGTCTTTTGTGAATATAGGGTGACATGGAGTGACCGATGGGATGACCGATGACTGAAAAATTTTGTTTCATAAATCAGGACTCACTTTCGAAAAAATTAAAATTGCTATTGACAAAAGGTTAAAGTGTGAATATTATAAGACATGGATTAGTATTGTTGTCAGTATATAAATACTGATGTATTTTCAGTTGTAAGTATAGCACAAATTAATCTATTAGTCTATAAGTTACAAGGAGGATTTTTATGATTTTCGAAAAAATCAGACAAATATTGTGCGATCAGCTTGATATTGAAGAAAGTGAAGTTACTATGGAGTCTAACATAGCTGAGGACCTCGGCGCTGACAGTCTTGACGTTGTTGATTTGATAATGTCTATTGAGGATGAGTTTGAGATTGAGGTTCCGGATGACAATGTTGAGAACATTAAGACCGTTGGCGACGTTGTAAACTTTATTGAAAGTGTAAAATAATTTAACGCGAATTTTGTACAGTACAGCGGTTATTCGCTGTACTGTAATTTAATTTTAAAACAGTTGTTGAAAGTTGACTGTTTTAAGAGTATAATGGTTTTATAAAAGAAGATTTAAATTTTAACCGAAAATGGTGAAGAAATTGGGAAAAGATAAGCTTGTAAAAGAAATCACTTCAATGGATGAGGATTTTGCACAATGGTACACCGACGTTGTGTTGAAGTCTGAACTTATTGATTATACCAGTGTAAAGGGCTGTATGGTCATTAGACCTTACGGTTACGCTATCTGGGAAAATATTCAGAGAATACTTGATGGTATGTTCAAGGAAACAGGTCACGAAAACGTCTGTATGCCTATGTTTATACCTGAAAGCTTGCTCCAGAAGGAAAAGGACCACGTTGAAGGCTTTGCTCCCGAGGTTGCTTGGGTAACCTATGGCGGTAGCGAAAAGCTGGAGGAGCGCTTGTGCGTTCGTCCGACATCGGAAACACTTTTCTGTGACCACTATAAAAATATTATTCATTCTTGGAGAGATTTGCCCAAGCTGTATAACCAGTGGGTGTCGGTTGTTCGTTGGGAAAAGACAACAAGACCGTTTTTGCGTTCGCGTGAATTCTTGTGGCAGGAAGGCCATACCATTCATGCTACCGACGTAGAAGCAAGAGAAGAAACGGTCAGAATGCTTAACGTTTATGCCGAGTTCTGTGAGAAGTATCTGTGTATGCCGGTAATAAAGGGTGTTAAGACCGAAAAGGAAAGATTTGCAGGTGCGATAGATACCTATACAATTGAAGCGCTTATGCATGACGGCAAAGCTTTGCAAAGTGGAACGTCACATTATTTTGGTGACGGTTTCGCCAAGGCCTTTGGTATTCAGTATGCCGACCGTGATAACAAGTTGGTTAATCCTCATCAAACCTCTTGGGGCGTAACCACCCGTCTTATAGGTGCGGTTATTATGACCCACGGTGACAACAACGGTTTAGTGCTTCCGCCGGCTATTGCTCCTAAGCAGGTTGTTATAGTTCCGATTGCACAGCATAAAGAGGGTGTACTTGATAAGGCTAACGAGCTGTTTGGCGCACTTAAAGGTAAGTTCCGTATGGGCATCGACGTAAGTGAGCAGTCACCGGGTTGGAAGTTTGCTGAATATGAGATGAAGGGTGTACCTCTTCGTCTTGAAATCGGACCGAAGGATATCGAAAATAATCAGTGTGTGCTTGTTCGCCGTGATACCGCTGAAAAGGTCTTTGTTTCTTTGAATGAGTTAGAGCAAAGAATAGAGCAGCTGCTTGAGGATATTTCTAATAATATTTATAACAAGGCTGCCCAACGTCGTGAGAGCATGACATATGCTGCAACCAACATTGACGAAATGGTTGAGATTGCTGAAAACAAGCCTGGCTTTATAAAAGCACTTTGGTGTGAAGACCGTGAGTGCGAGGATAAGCTTAAAGAGGTTGCAGGTGTTACATCGCGTTGTATGCCTTTCGGTATGCAGGATAATATAGACGGCAAGTGTGTTTGCTGTGGCAAGCCTGCCAAAAAGCTTGTTTATTGGGGCAAGGCTTATTAAGTTAATTGGTTGGGAAGATATGAAAAATAAAGTATTATCGACATTAACTGTTATAGTTTGTATATGCTTGATGCTGGCCGCTACTACGGTTGCTATGGCTTTACCGGACAGTTCGGAGGCTTCTTCCGAATTATCGTCAGAAAATTCAAGTGTCAACACATCGTCAGATGTTGTGTCTGATGCTTCAAGTGATGTTACTTCGGAAAACGAGTCGGATGCACAGAGCAGTGACTCGTCTAATTCTTCCGGTTCATCAGATTCATCCGATTCATCCGATTCGTCGGACTCCTCGGATGCTTCGAGTGATAGCAGCAGCGATAGTTCAAGTGAGGGCGATAGCTCTGAAGGTTCGTCGAGTGATAGCACCTCGTCTGAAACAACCAGCAGTCGTCCGCATATTACAAGTCAAGGCGCAGGTGGAACGACGAGCACGTTCATACAAGAGGATCCCTCAAGTCTTTCTTCGCAGAATAATGTTACGACATCAAGTAATCAATCAAGCACTGCTAATACAGATGATGACTACATTTATATAGAGGATAACGAAATTTCGAATTTTTCCTCTAAAATATATAAAGTGATTTGGATACCGATAGTTATAGCGGTTCTTTGTGTCGCAGGTCTCATATATGTCAACCTGCAGTACAGAAGATCGCTTAAGAGCTCGTCAAGTCACGGACCGGTTCGCAGAAAGCGTTCCTCAAGAGAGGTTAATGCCGCCAGAAGAAGACGGTAAATCAGTAGACTAATTAAAAGTAGCACAGGTTGCGGTTATGCCGTTTGCCTGTGCTTTTTTATGCGTTTTATATATGAATAAAAAATTTTAAAAAACTGTAAAAAAACACTTGATTTTTGTTTATTTGTGTGTTAAAATGCTTGAGCACGCAAAATGTGCAGATATGCGTTGATGCGGGAGGTGGCCGGTAAAACACCGGGAAATTTCCGCGGAGTATGTCCGATTTTAAACCGGGCGACAAAATATTGCGTTGTTTTACAGCTTGCGAATGTAAAACAAAAACGCTTATGTCTGCTCCGGATGCTGGTAACCCAAATTTCAGCATTCCGGCTTTTATAATGGTACGGGATGAAACACCCGGTACTGTGTAAAAAATCAGACCGACAAGCGTTGCCCGCCGAATTAATCAAGGAGGCGAAAGTTAAAATGGCAGTTAAGGAAAAAATCAGAATCAGACTTAAAAGTTACGACCATGCTCTTATCGACCAGGCTTCAGAGAAGATAGTCGAGACTGCAAAGCGTACAGGTGCACGTGTTTCAGGCCCCGTACCGCTCCCGACCGAGAAGGAAGTTGTAACTATTCTGCGTGCTGTACACAAGTACAAGGATAGCAGAGAGCAGTTTGAAAGCAGAACCCACAAGAGGCTTATCGACATTCTCAGACCTTCTAACAAAACTGTAGAAGCTCTGATGGGTCTTGAGCTCCCCGCCGGCGTTGAGATTGAAATTAAGCTTTAATTTCTTGCCGCGCAGGTCATGTTGGCAGTAATTGTCAACCAATAACCATTTAGGAGGATAAATATGCAAAAAGGTATCGTAGGCAAAAAGCTCGGTATGACTCAGCTTTTTGACGCAAACGGTAACGTAGTTCCCGTAACCGTAATCGAGGCAGGCCCCTGTGCCATTAGCCAGAAGAAAACGGTTGAGAACGACGGTTACGCAGCAGTACAGGTTGGCTTTGGCGACCTTAAGGCTGCAAAGGTTAACAAGCCCATGAAGGGCCATTTCGGTAAAGCAGACGTTGCTCCGAAGAAGGTTCTCCGCGAGTTCCGTTTTGATGATACAAGCGCTTATAATGTAGGCGACATCATCAAGGCTGACATCTTCGCAGAGGGCGACAAAGTAGATGTAAGAGGCACAAGCAAAGGTAAAGGTTATGCCGGCGTTATCAAGCGTTGGAACTTTTCCAGACTTAAAGAATCTCACGGTACAGGTCCTGTTCACCGTCATGGCGGTTCTTTGGGTGTTATCGACCCTGCTAGAATTTTCAAAGGCAAAAAGATGGCAGGTCATCTCGGTAACGAGCGTGTGACAGTACAGAACCTTGAAGTTGTCAAGGTAGACGCTGAAAACAATATTATAGCAGTTAAGGGTGCCATTCCCGGTCCTAAGGGTGCTATCGTTGTTGTTTTCGATAGCGTTAAAGCTTAAGGAAGGAGTGAGTAAATATGCCAGTTGTTGCAGTTTTAGACATGGCCGGTAAAAAGGTTGGCGACATCGAGCTTAGCGATGCTATCTTCGGTATTGAGCCTAACGCGGCTGTTATGCACATGGCTGTTGTGAACTACCTCGCTAATCAGCGTCAGGGCACACAGTCCACATTAACCCGCTCCGAAGTTTCCGGCGGCGGAAGAAAACCCTGGAGACAAAAAGGCACAGGTCATGCAAGACAGGGTTCAACTCGTGCTCCCCAGTGGAGACACGGTGGTATCGCTCTTGGCCCGAAGCCCAGAGATTATTACTACACAATAAACAAGAAGGAAAGACAGCTTGCTTTGAAATCTGCTCTTTCCGATAAGGTTCTCACTGAGTCCCTTATCGTTCTTGACAGCCTTACACTTGAAGGCTACAAGACCAAAACCGTTGTTGATTGCCTGAAGGCTATCGGCGCAGCTAAGAAGACACTCGTTGTTCTTGCTTCTAACGACGCATTCGTTGTTAAGAGTGCTGCAAACATTCCCGGTGTAAAAACCGCTCAGGTAAATACCATCAACACATACGACGTTCTTAATGCAGATACTCTTGTAATTGTTAAGGGTGCCGTAGCTAAGCTTGAGGAGGTATACGCATAATGAAAGCAGCTCAGGATATTATCATTGCTCCGGTTATTACCGAGCAGAGCATGACCGGTTTTGCTGACAAGAAGTACACCTTTGAAGTAGCAAAGGATGCAACCAAGGTTGACATTGCAAGAGCAGTTGAACAGCTCTTCAGCGGTGTTAAGGTTGAGAAGGTCAATACCATCAACGTACGCGGCCACAAGCGTCGCATGGGTCGTTACGAGGGCTTAACTTCTTCTTGGAAGAAAGCTGTTGTAACACTTAAGGCAGATTCCAAGACAATCGAGTTCTTCGACGGTCTTATGTAATCTGACAAGAACGATACAGGCAATGTATGGAGTGTTAAGCTCCGCTAAGCCAAAACAGGAGAGTGAAACTTAAAATGGCAATTAAACATTATAAGCCTACAACTCCGGGTAGACGTGGTATGACCGTTATGGACTATTCAGGTCTTTCCAAGGTAGCTCCCGAAAAGAGTTTGTTGGATGTTGTTAAAAAGCATGCCGGCCGTAACAGCTACGGACGTATTACAGTTCGTCATCACGGCGGCGGCAACAGAGTAAAATACCGTATTATCGACTTCAAGAGAGATAAGATTGGCGTTCCTGCTACTGTTATGACTCTTGAGTATGATCCTAACCGTTCAGCATTCATTGCACTCGTTCAGTACGAGGACGGTGAGAAGCGTTACATCATCGCTCCTCAGGATCTTAAAGTCGGTGACAAAATCGTTTCCGGTCCGGACGCTGATATTAAGCCGGGTAATGCCCTTAAGCTCAGCGATATTCCGGTTGGTACCGTTGTTCACAACGTTGAACTTTATCCCGGTAAGGGTGCACAGCTTGCACGTTCTGCCGGTAATATGGCTCAGCTTATGGCTAGAGAAAACGGAATGGCACTTCTTCGTCTGCCTTCAGGCGAGTTGCGTAACGTTCCCGCAAACTGTATGGCAACCATCGGTAGCGTATCTAACCCCGAGCATGAGAACGTTAACATCGGTAAAGCAGGACGTAAGCGCCATATGGGCTGGCGTCCGACAGTCCGCGGTTCTGTTATGAACCCGTGTGACCACCCGCATGGTGGTGGTGAGGGTCGCGCACCTATCGGTCGTCCCACACCTGTTACTCCGTGGGGTAAACCTACTTTAGGTTACAAGACACGCCAGAAGCATAAGCAGACTGACAAGTATATTGTCAAGCGCCGCAATGCGAAGTAATCGACGAAAGGAGTTATAATTATGGGAAGAAGCGTTAAAAAGGGCCCGTACATCCAGCCCGTACTTCTTAAAAGAGTACAGGAAATGAATGCAGCAGGCGAAAAACGTGTCCTCAAGACATGGAGCCGTTCATCCACGATTTTCCCCGATTTCGTCGGACATACGGTGGCTGTTCATGATGGCAGAAAGCATGTTCCGGTATACGTTACTGAAGACATGGTAGGCCATAAATTCGGTGAATTTGCTCCGACCAGAACCTTTAAGGGTCATGCCGGATCAAAAACTACGAAGTAAGCGGTCGAAAGGAGAGTATGACTATGGAATCAAGGGCAACACTCAGATATGCCCGCATATCACCTCGCAAGGTGCAAATCGTTCTCGATCTTATTCGTAATCAGGACGCAGACAAAGCCATGGCTATTCTTAGGTTCACACCGAAGGCCGCTTGCGAGTATCTTGAAAAATTGCTTAAGTCAGCAATGGCTAACGCAGAAAACAACCATCAGATGGATGTTTCAAAGCTCTACGTTGCAGAGTGCTATGTTGGTCCCGGCCCTATCTTAAAGAGAATCAGAGCTAAAGACCATGGCAGAGCACACCGCATTTTAAAGAGAACATCTCACATTACCCTGATCCTCAGGGAACGTGAAGACTAAGAAGGAGGTTTAGTTATGGGCCAGAAAGTTAATCCGCACGGTTTCCGTGTTGGCGTTATTAAGAACTGGGATTCTCGTTGGTTTACCAAGGATAAGGATTTCGGCGATACTTTGGTTGAGGACTACAACCTCCGTAAGTACCTGAAAAAGACTCTTTATTCGGCAGGTGTTCCGAAAATCGAGATCGAGCGTGACGCATCTCGCGTACGCATTCACATTCACTGTGCAAAACCCGGTATGGTCATCGGCCGTAAGGGTGAAGAGATTGAGAAGTTAAAGGCACAGTGCAAGGCACTTCTCAAGACCGACAAGGATGTTTTTATCAACATTGTTGAGATTAAAAATCCTGATGTCAATGCAACACTCGTTGCAGAAAACATTGCGGCTCAGTTAGAGAAGCGTGTATCCTTCCGTCGTGCAATGAAGCTGTGTATCGGCCGCGCAATGCGCTGCGGTGTTAAGGGTATCAAAACTCAGGTTTCCGGCCGTCTCGGCGGTGCAGAAATTGCACGTAGCGAAAGCTACCGTGAGGGAACCATTCCGCTTCAGACTATCAGAGCAGACATCGACTATGGCTTTGCTGAGGCTCATACCACATACGGCCGTATCGGCGTAAAGGTATGGATCTACACAGGTGAAGTCCTCCACGATGTTCGCAAGCCGCGTAAGGAAGGAGGCACACGCTGATGCTGTTACCTAAGCGTGTTAAATATCGTCGCGTTCACAGAGGCCGACTTAAAGGTCAGGCTCTTCGCGGCAACACCGTATCAAACGGTGATTTCGGTTTACAGGCTCTCGAGCCGGCTTGGATTACTTCCAACCAGATCGAAGCAGCCCGTATTGCCATGACGCGTTACATCAAGCGTGGCGGTCAGGTTTGGATTAAAATTTTCCCTGACAAGCCGGTTACTGAGAAACCTGCTGAAACTCGAATGGGTTCAGGTAAAGGTTCACCTGAGTACTGGGTTGCAGTGGTTAAACCGGGCAGAGTTATGTTTGAAATCGGCGGAGTTTCCGAAGAGGTTGCTCGTGAAGCTATGCGTCTTGCCGCTAACAAGCTGCCTATCAAATGCAAGTTTGTTACAAAACAGGAAATGGGTGGTGAGCAGTAATGAATGTTAAGGAACTTAGAGATAAGACTCCCGCAGAGCTCGAGGAGCTTTTGACAAAACTTAAGGAAGAACTTTTCCATCTTCGCTTCCAGCATGCCATTAACCAGCTTGATAACCCTACCAGAATTTCTGCCGTAAAGAAGGATATCGCAAGAATTAAGACAATTCTTCGCGAAATCGAGCTTAGCGGCACCAATTCTTAATCGAAAGGGAGGCACTAAGCTATGATGAGCAAAAGAAACCTTCGTAAAACAAGAGTCGGTAAGGTTGTCAGCGACAAGATGGAAAAAACCGTTGTAGTTGCTATCGAAGACAATGTAAGACATCCGCTCTACAAGAAAATTGTTAAAAACACAATTAAGTTAAAGGCACATGATGAGAACAACGAATGCCGCATCGGTGATCGTGTACTTGTTATGGAGACTCGTCCTCTTTCGAAAGATAAGAGATGGCGCGTTGTTGAAATTATAGAAAAGGCTAAGTAGTCTAAAGGAGGAAAAGACTGTGATACAGCAGCAGACTTACCTCAAGGTTGCCGACAATACCGGTGCAAAAGAACTTATGTGCATCCGCGTACTTGGTGGCTCCGGCAGGAGGTATGCCAATATTGGCGACGTCATTGTTGCTTCTGTTAAGAAGGCAGCAACCGGCGGTACCGTCAAAAAAGGCGATGTAGTTAAGGCCGTAGTAGTACGTTCTTGCAGAGGTCTTCGCCGTAATGATGGTTCTTATATCCGTTTTGATGAAAATGCCGCGGTTATTATAAGAGAAGACAAGACACCCAAAGGTACACGTATTTTTGGACCCGTTGCACGTGAGCTTCGCGAGAAGGATTATATGAAGATTCTTTCTCTCGCTCCGGAAGTTCTTTAATGGAGGTATTAAGGTTATGAGTAAAATGAACATCAAAACCGGAGATACCGTTGTTATTCTCACCGGTGACGATAACAACCGTGGTAAACAGGGCAAGGTTTTAGAAGTAAGCCCTAAGGAAGGCAAGGTTATTGTTGAAGGTCTTAACATGGTTAAAAAGCACGTTAAGCCCCGCAAGGCCGGTGATCCTTCAGGTATAATTGAGGCAGAAAGTGCAATCTATGCTTGCAAAGTACAGGTTGTTTGCCCTAAATGTAAGAAGCCTACCCGCGTTGGTCATAAGATTAACGCTGATGGCTCAAAAGACCGCATTTGCAAAAAGTGCGGCGAGATAATCTAAGTTTAGGAGGACATGACAATGGCAAGGTTAAAAGACGAATACAAAGTAAGCGTCGCACCTGCACTTATGAACAAGTTTAACTATAAGAGCGTCATGCAGATTCCTAAGCTCGATAAGGTTGTCATAAATGTAGGTTGCGGAGAAGCAAGAGATAACGCAAAGGTTATCGACGCTATCATAAACGATCTTTCATTAATCACCGGACAGCATGCAGTTGTCTGTAAGGCAAGAAAGTCGGTTGCCAACTTCAAACTTCGTGAAGGTATGCCGATCGGTGCCAAAGTAACCCTCAGAGGCGAGAAGATGTACGAGTTTGTTGACCGTCTCTTCAACACTGCTCTTCCGAGAGTTAGAGACTTCAGAGGAATTAATCCTAACTCCTTCGACGGTCGTGGAAACTATTCTATGGGTGTTAAGGAACAGCTTATTTTCCCTGAAATCGACTATGATAAAATCGACAAGGTTCGCGGTATGGACATTATCTTTGTTACAACCGCTAATACTGACGAGGAAGCCCGCGAGTTGTTAAGCCTCATGGGTGCCCCGTTTGCGAAGTAAGGAGTGTAAACATGGCTAAGACAAGTATGAAAATCAAGCAGGCAAGACCGGCTAAGTTTTCGACAAGAGAATACACAAGATGTAAAATCTGCGGTCGCCCCCATGCTTATCTCCGTAAGTACGGTATCTGCCGAATTTGCTTCAGAGAGCTTGCTTACAAGGGCGAGATTCCGGGAGTAAAGAAGGCCAGCTGGTAAACAGCAATACGTAAAGGAGGTTGACGGTATGCAAATCACCGATACAATAGCTGATATGCTTACAAGAATTCGTAACGCTAGTTCAGCAAAGCATGACTCGGTTGATGTTCCCGCATCTAACGTTAAGAAGGCAATCGCTCAGATTCTTCTCGACGAGGGCTACATCAGCGGCTTCACCGTTGTAGACGACGGTAAGCAGGGAGTTATTAAGATCGCACTTAAGTACGGTCCCAATAAATCGCAGATTATTACCGGTCTTCGCAGAGTTTCCAAGCCGGGACTGCGTATTTACAGCAACGTGGAGGATATGCCTAAGGTTATGAGAGGCCTTGGAATTGCAATTCTTTCCACATCTAAAGGCATTATGACTGACAAGCAGGCTCGTCGTGAAAACGTTGGCGGCGAAGTACTTGCTTTCATCTGGTAAGGGGAGGTGCAGTAAATGTCACGTATAGGTAAGAAACCTATTACTATCCCCGCCGGAGTCGAGGTTAAGCTCGATGGCGCAACAGTTACTGTTAAAGGTCCTAAAGGCACTCTCAGCCAGACCTTCAGCGACAGAATTACGGTTAAGGTAGAGGGCAACGAAGTCGTTTTGACCCGTCCTACCGATGATAAAGAGGACCGTGCCTTGCACGGACTTACACGTACTCTTGTTAACAATATGGTTGTCGGTGTTACCGAGGGCTTTAAGAAGGAACTTGAGGTTAACGGTGTAGGTTACCGTGTTCAGAAGCAGGGTAACAACCTTGTTATGAACTTAGGCTATTCACATCAGGTTATTATGCCTGAAACAGATGGTATTACGATTGAGGTTCCTAACCCGAACGCAATTGTTATTTCCGGTATGGATAAGCAGAAGGTCGGTCAGTTTGCGGCAGAGGTTCGCGAGAAACGTCCGCCTGAGCCTTATAAGGGCAAGGGTATTAAGTACGTCGGCGAACACATTCGTCGTAAAGAAGGTAAAGCCGGCAAGGGCGCTAAAAAGTAATAAAGGAGAGAAAATAAAATGGTTACAAAGCCTGATAAAAACAAGGCTCGTCTTAAGAGACACGCTCGCGTACGCAGCAAAATCAGCGGTACTGCCGAGTGCCCCCGTCTTGATGTTTTCCGCTCCAACAGCAATATTTACGCCCAGCTTATTGATGATGTAAAGGGTGTTACTCTTGTTGCCGCATCTTCGAACGAAAAAGACTTCGGAGAAACAAAGGGAAACAAAGAAGAAGCCCGCAAGGTTGGACAGTTGATTGCTAAGCGTGCTGTTGAAAAGGGTATTGAAGTTTGCGTATTTGACCGCGGCGGATATATCTATCACGGCCGTGTCAAGGAGCTGGCCGAAGGAGCCCGTGAGGGCGGCCTCAAGTTCTAAAGAAGGAGGAAACACTTTTGGCTACTATGATTGACGCATCCACTATGGATATGAAAGAAAAAGTTGTTGCTATTAACCGCGTTTCTAAAACTGTTAAGGGCGGACGTATTATGAAATTCGCTGCACTTGTAGTTGTAGGCGATGGCAACGGCACAGTAGGCTTCGGTGTAGGTAAGGCCGGCGAAGTTCCGGACGCCATCCGCAAGGGCATCGAGGACGCTAAGAAAAATCTCATTAAGGTTTCTCTTAAAGGTACAACAATTCCTCACGAAATTATCGGTAAGTTCGGTGCAGGCAGTGTTCTGCTTAAGCCCGCAGCACCCGGTACCGGTGTTATCGCCGGCGGCGCTGTACGTGCAGTTGTTGAAACTGTAGGTATCACCGATATTCGTACTAAGGCTCTCCGTACCAATAACCCCTACAACGTTGTAAGAGCTACCATTGAAGGTCTTAAAGCTCTTCGCAGCGCAGAAGAGGTTGCTGCTATTCGCGGAAAGTCTGTTAAAGAAATTTTAGGTTAAGGAGGAGCAGCACAATGGCTAAAAAGAAAGAGGCTGCAAGCCTTAACGTAAAGTTGGTTAAGAGCCTTATCGCTTGTAAGGATGACCAGATTGCTACTGCTAAAGCTCTCGGTCTTCACAAGATTGGCGATATGACTGTTCAACCTAACAATCCTGCCACAATGGGCAAGATTAAGAAAATTATCCACCTCGTCGAGGTAACTGAAGCGTAAACAAGGAGGTGCGAACTATGAAAATTCATGAACTTGGAGCCGTTGAAGGTTCTACAAAAAAGGTAAAACGTATCGGCAGAGGTCATGGTTCCGGAAACGGAAAAACAGCCGGTAAAGGCCACAAGGGTCAGAAGGCCCGTGCAGGTCACGGCATGAGGTTCGGTTTCGAAGGCGGTCAGATGCCGCTCCAGAGACGTGTCCCCAAAAGAGGTTTCAACAATATCTTCGCAAGCGAGATTGTTGCTATAAATGTTTCGGCTCTTAACGTATTTGAGGATGGAACAGTTATCGACGCAGCTGCGCTTATTGAAAAGGGCATTATCAAAAAGGAGTATGACGGAGTAAAGATTTTAGGTAACGGAGAAATTACCAAGAAGCTTACCGTAAAAGCTGCAGCATTCTCTGAAACTGCAAAAGAAAAGATCGTTGCAGCCGGCGGAAAGTACGAGGTACTTTAATATGTTAGAGATTCTTAAGAATGCCTGGAAGGTCACGGATCTTCGTAAAAAGATTCTTTTCACTCTCTTCATTATTCTTATATTCCGTATTGGTTCTATTATTCCTGTTCCTTTTATTGATACAGAAGCCTTGTTAAACACTGCTACTAACAATAGCAATGAATTTTTCAGCTACCTCACCAACCTTACCGGTGGTGGCTTGGAATACGGTGCCATTTTTGCAATGGGTATTACACCGTACATCAACTCATCAATCATTATGCAGCTTTTAAGTGTAGCAATTCCTGCACTTGAAAGATTGTCTAAGCAGGGTGAGGAAGGCAGAAAGAAGATAGCACAATACACCAGATATGCAACAGTTATTCTTGGCCTCATTCAAGGTATAGCTTACTATATTTACCTGCGTGGTAGTGATCTGCTCAGCGTTAAGTCGACAGCAGCTCAAATTTATGCAGGCTTCGTTATAGTAATCTGCTTAACAGCCGGTTCGGTACTTGTTATGTGGTTGGGTGAGCAGATTGACGAAAAGGGTATCGGTAACGGAATTTCTATGATTTTGTTTGCAGGTATCATTTCTCGTGCCCCTGTTGCTTTAAGAACTCTTATTGCATATTGGGAGATGGGATATCAGTTTGCAACTGTAGCAATCGTTGTTGTATTCCTTCTGGTTATTGCTTTTATTGTATGGATGTCAAATGCAGAACGCAGACTTCCCGTACAGTATGCAAAGCGTGTAGTTGGACGTAAGATGTATGGCGGCCAGAACACACATATTCCGATTAAGGTCAATATGTCCGGTGTTATGCCCATCATCTTTGCAAGTTCAATCTTGATGATTCCGACTATGATTCTTTCGTTTATGCAGGTAAAAAATCCGCCTTCAACATGGTACAAGATACTTTCAATGTTCAGTACTCAGGGTGTATTTTATGCCGTTCTTTACTTCGGTCTTATTATTGCTTTTGCTTACTTCTATGTAACAATTCAGTATAATCCCGTAGAAATGGCTAATAACCTGCGTAAAAACAGCGGTTCAATTCCGGGTATACGTCCCGGCAAGCCAACTTCTGATTTTATTCAGAAAGTTCTGTCAAGAATTACTCTTATAGGAGCTCTTTGCTTGAGCGTTATTGCTGTTGGACCGATTATATTTGCTCTCTTTAGCGATGTTTTCGCTGGCGTATCGGTTGGCGGTACTTCGGTACTCATTATCGTCGGTGTTGCACTTGAGGTTGTAAACAATCTTGAATCGCAGCTGATGATGCGTCACTACAAGGGCTTCCTTGATTAATTTTGGAGGACACTTATGAAGCTGATACTTCTTGGAGCACCCGGTGCCGGTAAAGGCACACAAGCAGAGATTATCTGCAATAAATTATCAATTCCTACCATTTCGACTGGTAATATTATTCGCGAAGCGATGAAAAACGGTACTGAAATGGGACTTAAAGCAAAGGCTGCTGTTGAAGCGGGCAAGCTTGTTTCGGATGATGTTGTAATCGGCATTATAAAAGAACGTCTGTCACAGGATGACTGTAAAAACGGTTTCATCCTTGACGGTTTTCCGAGAACAATCCCGCAGGCTGAAGCACTGGACAATCTCGGCGTAGAGATAGACTGTGTACTTGACATTGATGTTAAGGACGAGGTTATTGCCGCAAGATTGGGAGGAAGACGTGTTTGTCCTGCATGCGGTGCGAGTTATCACCTTGATTACAAAAAACCGGCAAAAGACGGTGTTTGTGATGCTTGTGGTGAAGCTCTCATTCAGCGTAAGGATGATTCCCCTGAAACCGTGCTCGACCGTCTTGCTATTTATCATGAGCAGACAGAGCCGCTTAAGGATTACTATCAGAAGACCGGCAAGTTAAAATCGGTTGCAGGTCAGGATAAGGTCGAAGATACAACTAAGCTTGTATTTGAGGCTTTAGGTATTTAAAATGGTAGTATTAAAAACAGCCAGAGAGCTGTCAATTATGAAAGAGGCCTGTGTTATTTCAGCTCAGGCGCTCAAACTCATAGGTTCGGCGGTTGAGCCGGGAGTTTCCACCTGGGAGCTCGACAAATTGGCCGAAAAGTTCATTTTAAGTAAAGGCGCAAGACCTAACTTTAAAGGACTTTACGGTTATCCGGCCACCGCTTGTATATCTATTAACAATGAGGTTATTCATGGCATACCTGCAAAAAACCGCATCTTAAAAAGTGGCGATATTGTTAGCGTCGATTTGGGTGCGGAATTTGAAGGGTATAACGGCGATAACGCCGCCACTTTTGCCTGCGGAGATGTTTCTGCAGAAGCAAAGCGGCTGATGGACACAACACGTGAGAGCCTGTACGAAGGTATTAAGCGTGCGTGTCCGGGCGGCAGAGTCGGTGATATATCCGCTTCAGTGCAGAGCTATGTTGAGTCTCGCGGTTACTCGGTGGTTCGTAAATACGTCGGCCACGGCGTAGGCACGAGTCTTCATGAAGCCCCGGAGGTACCCAATTACGGAGTATCCGGCAGAGGTGTTCGTCTGGTTCCGGGTATGACGATAGCGATAGAGCCGATGGTTAACGCTGGTTCTTACGATGTCAAGGTCATGCCGGACGGTTGGACTGTACTGACTGCTGACGGTTCGCTTTCAGCTCACTTTGAGCATACCGTTGCCATTACGGCAGACGGTCCCGTCATTATGACGATTGCATAAAAGGAGAGAAAGTTATGCCGCCAAAAAGAGGGACTGTTGTCTGTATAAAGGCAGGCAGAGAAAAGGGAAAGTTTATGGCGGTCTTGTCTTGTGACGGTTTTACGGCAGTTGTTTGCGATGGCAAGGAACGGCCTTTGGAACGTCCAAAGACAAAAAACGTTAAACATGTAGCTTTAACCTGTTTTGAACTTACAGATGAGCAGATGAAAACCAATAGGTCAATCAGACACGCTTTAAACGATTTTAAAGCGAACAACGTCAAGGGAGAGATTTGAATGTCCAAAGAGGATATGATTGAATTGGAAGGAACAGTCGTTGAGGCAATGCCTAACGCCATGTTCAAGGTTGAAATTCAGGGAGGACACCAGATCCTTGCCCACATTTCCGGTAAATTGCGTATGAACTTTATTCGCATTTTGCCCGGTGATAAAGTTACGGTTGAAATGTCGCCTTACGACCTAACAAAGGGCAGAATCACTTGGCGATCCAAATAGCCGAAAGGCAAAATTACTAGGAGGTAAAAGAAATGAAAGTAAGACCTTCTGTCAAAAAGATTTGCGATAAATGCAAAGTTATTAAACGCAAGGGACGCATTATGGTAATTTGCGAAAACCCCAAGCACAAACAACGTCAAGGCTAATCCTTGTAACACATTTTGGAGGTGCAATAGTAAATGGCACGTATTTCAGGTGTAGACCTGCCTCGTGAAAAACGGGTAGAAATTGGCCTTACCTATATTTACGGTATCGGCCCCAAAACAGCAAAAGATATTCTTGCTGCAACCGGTGTTAATCCCGACACTCGTGTTAAGGATTTGACCGAAGATGATGTTTCTAAATTGCGTGAATATATCGAACACAACCTCACCGTAGAAGGTGACTTGCGTCGAGATATCGCATTTGACATCAAACGGCTTATTGAAATTGGCTGCTATCGCGGTGTTCGTCATCGCAAAGGGCTTCCTGTAAGAGGACAACGTTCCAAAACCAACGCTCGTACTCGTAAAGGTCCCCGTAAGACCATAGCAAACAAGAAGAAGTAAGCAGGAGGTAAAATAATATGGCAATTAAGGGTAAAAAAACTACCACCCGTCGCCGCGATCGTAAAAATATTGAACGTGGCGCCGCCCATATCCAATCAACCTTCAACAACACCATCGTTACCCTTACCGATGTAAACGGTAACGCAATTTCCTGGGCTTCTGCCGGTGAAATGGGCTTCCGTGGTTCTCGTAAATCCACTCCCTTCGCCGCTCAAACCGCAGCCGAAACCGCTGCCAAAGCCGCCATGGAACATGGTTTGAAATATGTTGAAGTATACGTTAAAGGCCCCGGTTCCGGTCGTGAAGCCGCTATCCGCGCTTTGCAAGCTGCCGGTTTGGAAGTTACCATGATTAAAGACGTAACTCCCATTCCCCACAACGGATGCCGCCCGCCCAAACGTCGTCGTGTATAATTTGGAGGTGTAAAGATATGGCAAGATATACCGGAGCAGTTTGTAGATTGTGCCGCCGTGAAGGCCAAAAGCTTTTCCTCAAAGGCGACAGATGCTACTCCAGCAAATGCTCGTTGGACCGCAGAGCTTATGCTCCCGGCCAACATGGTCAGAGCCGCAAAAAGGCTTCTGAATACGGCTTGCAACTTCGCATGAAGCAAAAAGCCAGAAGATATTATGGTGTTTTGGAAAACCAATTCCATCACTATTTTGAAATTGCCGAAAGAAAAGCCGGCAAAACAGGTGAAAACTTGCTTCGTTTGTTGGAAAGCAGACTCGATAACATCGTTTATCGTGCAGGCTTTGCTAACTCCAGAGCAGAAGCAAGACAGTTGGTTGTTCACAACCACTATAAGCTCAATGGTAAG
>JAZRNK010000081.1:0-4814 GCA_045648145.1 Acutalibacteraceae bacterium
CCCAATGTGGCCGTTCAACCTCTCAGTCCGGCTACTGATCGTCGACTTGGTGAGCCGTTACCTCACCAACTATCTAATCAGACGCGAGTCCATCATTCAGCGGATTGCTCCTTTGGTACTCCTAAGATGCCTTAAAAGTACGTTATGCGGTATTAGCAGTCGTTTCCAACTGTTGTCCCCCTCTGAACGGCAGGTTACTCACGCGTTACTCACCCGTCCGCCACTAAGTTTATATGAAAATTGGCCGAAGCCTCAATTCAAACAAACTCCGTTCGACTTGCATGTGTTAGGCACGCCGCCAGCGTTCGTCCTGAGCCAGGATCAAACTCTCTGAAAAATTATATCCTAAAACCTTGCGGTCTTAAAATCTTTTCTTAGCTTAATCGCTTCTCAAAACAACACTTGCGTATTGTTCCGTTTTTACTTGAGTTTCTCTCAAATTATTTTCGGGTTCCTTTTTCAAGTTATATCGTTGTTTAATTTTCAAGGTCCGTTCGCGCTCTTTTCCTTACTAACACAGCGCTTCTGCTCTATGCTGCCCTCAAAGGCGCTCGATTATATTACCACACTCACTTACCTTTGTCAACACTTTTTTTCGAGTTTTTGAAAAATTTTTTATCGCGTAAAATATACAAAAAACTCTTTGATTTTCGCTCGTCGTTTTCTTTTCAATCTCTTGTGGTTTTTCGTGTGACACTACACATTATATTGTTTTTCTTACATTATATATATGTCTGTTTATTGTAAACTGTTTAAAAACAAAATAAATCTATAACTCGTTGTTGAAAATTTGCAATTTATACATTATAATATAATAATAAATTCTTGTTGTATGCAAATTCAGCTGGATGTTTTCGAAAGGTTGATATTATGAACTACTCTTTTTCAAATAACGTTTCAGGACTTAAGCCGTCGGCAATAAGAGAAATTCTGAAATTTACATCTATGCCCGGATATATTCCTTTTGCGGCAGGCAACCCCGCCCCTGAGGCTCTACCCACCGATACCGTTGCAAAAATCACCGCAGATATTATGCAAAACCGTCCTGTTGACGCATTGCAGTACTCGGTAACCGAAGGTTATACCCCTTTACGCAACCATCTTAAAGAATATATGAAGTCAAAGCACAATGTTGGTCGCGATTTTGACGAGCTTATTATGACCTCCGGCGCACAGCAGGTTATGAACCTTACTACAATGGTACTTTGCAACACAGGCGATACCGTTATTTGCGAAAACCCAAGCTTTATCGGCTCACTCAACGCCTTCCGCTCGTTCGGCATAAATCTCGTCGGCGTTGACGTTGATAACGATGGCATTAATATCGAAAAGCTTGAAAAAGCTCTGCAGGACAACCCCAGCGCCAAGTTTATATACACAATCCCCACCTTCCAAAACCCCTCGGGCGTTTGTATGAGTCTTGAAAAGCGTAAAGCTGTATATGAACTTGCTAAAAAATACGGCACAATCATTTTGGAAGACAACCCGTACAGCGATACGCGTTTTGCAGGCGAGGAATTGCCCACAATTAAAAGCTTTGACGAAGACGGCTTGGTTATCTACGCCGGCACCTTTTCAAAAGTCATTTCCCCCGGTATTCGTGTCGGATTTGCGGTCGCACCTGCCGAAATTATTCAAAAAATGGTGGTTTGCAAACAGACAAGCGACGTTCACACCAATATTTTAGGTCAGCTTATTTGTTATGACTTTATGACCAAGTATGATTACGAGGCTCACCTTGACCGTAATCGCGAGGTTTACCGAAAGAAATGTGACCTGATGTGCAATCTTTTAGATAAGCATATGAGCAATTATATCGAATACATCAAGCCCGAAGGTGGCTTGTTTGTATGGTGCCGTTTACCACTGGATGCCGATATGTTGGGTTTCTGTAAAGCTGCTGTAGACAACAAGGTTGCTACTGTCCCCGGAAACGCGTTTTGCGCTGATGCAAACAGTAGCAGTAATTGCTTCCGCATAAACTATTCCACCCCTACCGACGAACAAATCGTAACCGGTGTAGAAATTTTAGGCAAAACTGCCGCCGAATTTTTTAAATAACCTTTCTTTAGGAGAAATACAATGGAAAACAACAATACACCCGCCAAAAAAAGAGCATTAAGCTTTATTCAGTCAAGCGGAATGTTTACGCTTGGCAACTATCTTGGTGCTGTTAAAAATTGGAACAATATGCAGGAGGAGTTCGATTGTGTTTTCGGTATTGCCGACCTGCATGCCATAACCGTCCGTCAAGAACCTGCTGAACTCAGAAAACAGATTTATTCGGCTGCCGCAATGCTGCTTAGTACCGGCCTTGACCCCGAAAAATCTTTGATTTTTATGCAATCACACGTTGCCGCTCATTCACAGTTGGCATGGATTCTTAACTGCTACACCCAGTTTGGTGAGTTGTCAAGAATGACACAATTTAAAGACAAATCGCAAAAACACGCAGACAACGTCAACGCAGGTCTTTTTACTTACCCTGTTTTAATGGCTGCCGATATTCTTTTGTATAAGCCCGACCTTGTTCCCGTCGGCGCCGACCAAAAACAGCACTTGGAAATTGCTCGTGACATTGCCAAGCGTTTTAACGGAATTTACGGTGATGTTTTCACTATTCCCGAGCCTTATATAGCCCCTGTCGGCGCTAAGGTTATGTCTTTACAAGACCCCGAAAAAAAGATGTCTAAATCAGACGAAAACGACAACGCAAAGGTGCTTTTAACCGATGCTCCTGACGTTATTATGCGTAAATTCAAACGTGCCGTAACCGACTCGGAGGCTAGAGTTTACGTTGGTGAAAACAAACCGGGTATTAATAATCTTGTTGAGATTTATTCGTGCATTACCGGAAAAACTGCCGACCAAATCACCGCCGAGTTTGAAGGTAAGGGCTATGGCGACTTTAAGATTGCCGTCGGTGAGGCCGTTGTCCAGGAGCTTCGCCCTGTTCAAGAGAAATATAATATGTATATTTCTGACAAAGCACAGCTTGAGAAAATTTATAAAGAGGGTGCCGAAAAGGCTGACTACCTTGCCCGTCGCACCTTATCTAAGGTTATGAAAAAGGTAGGATACGTACTTTAAGCACTAAAGGAGGCCGCTTATGTTAAACCGCTTTGCAGGTAACAATGAAATCAAAAATGCTATTAAAAGCATTATAAAAAGCGGCCGTTTTCCTCACGCCTTTATTATAGAAGGCGAGGTTGGCAGCGGACGGAAAACCTTGGCAAGAATGCTTGCCGCTGCCGCAATATGCGGGGATGCAGATGCCCCTTGCGGAAAATGCCGCGAGTGTGAGCTCATAGAAAAAGACGGATTTTGCGATGTGTTGACCTATTCACCCGACGGTGCAACCTTTAAGGTTGATATTATCCGCGAAATCAGAGAAAATGCGTATATTATGCCGATTGAAGCCAAACGAAAGGTAAATATCCTGCTTGATTGTGACAAAATGAACGAACCGGCGCAAAATGCTCTTTTAAAGGTTTTAGAAGAACCCCCGTCCTTTATGGTGTTTATTCTTGTTTGCCGCAGCGCTTCATCGTTGCTTCCCACCGTACGCTCAAGGTGTATTACTCTGTCGGTACAAAACCCCGAAAAAGAAGAGGCTTTGGCATATTTAAATTTAAGCACCGGCAAATCCGAAGCCGATATTAATGAGGCTTTATCAGCCGCAAACGGTAATATAGGAGTGGCGCTTTCCGTTTTAAACGGCGAAGCTAATCAAGCCAAGCAAAACGCTGTGCTTTTTTTACAGGCACTCAAAAACCGTGACCGCATTTCAGCACTTAAGGCCGTGTATGTTTTCGAAAAAGACCGTTTGGGTTTTAATATTTTTTTGGAAGAACTGAAGCTTTTTGCCAAAAAAGAAATGAAGCAGTATTCGTTAACTCACTCGAGCGAATTTTATCCGTCAGTACTTGCCAGACTTTATTCGCTTGTTGATGAGCTTCAACAGGATATTAAAAACCACGTCGGTCAGCCCTTGTCCATACCACTTATAAGCACAACCCTTTGTGCCCAGATTTTTGCAAACTCATAACGGTTGTTTTACTTTTAAAAGTGTGGTATAATTAATCAAAATAAAACAATTTTGCAAAAGCAAAAATATATAAATTGGAGATTTTTATGGTAGAAGTTATTGGTGTAAAATTCCGCTCTGACGGACGTATATACTCTTTTAGTCCTGCCGGACAAAAATTCCACGCAGGCGACTATGTTGTGGTAACCACCTCAAGAGGCACCGAGTGCGGTGAGGTTGCGAGTGAAAACCACACCGTACCCGACAGTCAGATTATCGGTCAGTTGAAAGAGGTTGTAAGACCTGCCAACAACGATGACCTCAAAAAAATGGCCGAAAACCGCGAAAAAGAAAAAGATGCCTTCGCTTTTTGCGAGAAAAAAATCCTCGAACGTCAGCTTGAAATGAAGCTTGTTGACGTAGAGGTAGCTTTCGACGGAACGAAAATACTATTTTTCTTTACCGCCGACGGACGTGTTGACTTCCGTGAGCTTGTAAAGGACCTTGCAGGTAATTTCCACACCCGAATTGAACTGCGTCAGATAGGCGTCCGTGACGAAGCAAAAATGATGGGCGGTTTGGGTATATGCGGTCAACCTTTTTGTTGCACCCGTTTTTTGTCCGATTTTCAACCCGTTTCAATCAAAATGGCAAAAGAGCAGGGTTTGTCACTTAACCCTGCAAAAATTTCAGGCTCCTGCGGAAGATTGATGTGCTGTCTTAAATACGAGCAGGACGCTTACGAGCACCTTAGCAAAATCACTCCAAAAGTTGGCAGCTACGTCGA
>JAZRNK010000082.1:0-3377 GCA_045648145.1 Acutalibacteraceae bacterium
TGTCTCCGTTATTATTACATCAAACCTTCAATTAATATTTTTATTCCAAGTAAAATAAGTATTGCACCACCTGCAAACTCTGCTTTTGACTTATATTTCGTGCCAAATATGTTACCAACCTTAACACCTACAAATGAAAGTATAAAAGTCGTAGCAGCAATAATTGCAACCGCCAAAAGCATACGTATAAACGATAAATGCTCCATAGAAAAGGTTATTCCGACCGCCAAAGCATCAATGCTTGTTGCAAGTGCCAAAACAAACATAATCTTGAAGTTTAACGAGCCGCCTGTGTTGTTGTCCTCATCCTTTTGGAAGGCCTCTTTAATCATATTTGCACCTATTAATAACAAAAGAATAAATGCAACCCAGTGGTCAAATTTCTCAATATATGACGCAAAAAGAGAACCCAAACAGAAGCCCAAAAACGGCATCAAACCCTGAAAAAAGCCAAACCAAGCGCCTACAGTGGCACATTTTAAGTTGTTAGCCCTATTCATCGCGAGACCCTTGCAGACAGCAACCGCAAATGCATCCATCGACAGTGCCAGGCCGTACAAAAACATCTCTAAAACAGACATTTACACCATCCTAATCAAACGTTATCAGGCAATTTCGTACCAATATCGCCCATAAATTCATCTAAACTATAGTTGACGACGTCAAAGGTGCCGTCTTTATATATTACTTCCGAAACTGAAGCATTAGAAGCCCACGGCACGTCCTTCATGTAATCAATGGTTTTACCGTATGCGTGGCAAAATAAAGCGCGTATCGGCGTCGCATGGGTGAAAACAGCAACCGTTTTACCGTCGTTCTCTCGGGCTGTTTTTTCAGTCCAGGAAACAATTCTTTCATACAAATGCGGCACAGTCTCTCCGTCATCAGCAAACGATTTGCCAATGTCGGTAAGCCACAGTCCGTATGAATGCTTAAAGTTTGCTTCCAAAAAGGTAAATTTTTGGTTTTCCCACTGCCCTGCATCAATTTCTCTCAAATCAACGTCATCAATAATTTCTATGCCCTTCAGCTTCGCTAAAGGAGCTGCAGTGTTATGAGCGCGTAATAAATCACTCGAATAAATCTTATCAATATGTATGTCTTTCAAATAATTGGCAGTACATTCCGCCTGTTTATACCCGCGCGGTGAAAGGTCTAAATCTGTATGTCCCAAAAAGGCATCGTAAAAGTTTCCCATACTTTGACCATGCCTTATAAAAATCAATTTACAAGCCATTTTCATATCTCCTTTACAAACTGAAAAACATTATACAACCATGCATAAATAAAATCAAGTTTTAAAGTAAAAAAGGCGAAAAATAATTGTTGACAAACAATACATTTATGTTATAATAGTTAAGCGTTCTGATTACTGACGTGGGCCTTTAGCTCAGCTGGTCAGAGCAACCGGCTCATAACCGGTAGGTCCCGGGTTCAAGTCCCTGAAGGCCCACCAAAAACATAGGGTTTATGCCCTATGTCATATAGGGGTATAGCTCAGTTGGTAGAGCAGTGGTCTCCAAAACCACGTGCCGAGGGTTCGAATCCTTCTGCCCCTGCCAAAAATAAAAGCACCGTAAAATCGGTGCTTTTTGTTTTTTATCAATTAATTATCATCAAGAATCTGCTTCATAATTTTAAAAACATCGGTATTTTTAATTAAATTTTGAGACTTATAGGTTTCAAAAGATGCAAAATCCGGTTTTATACCGTATGCAAAAAAACCAACGTTTGCGCGAGTATGATTTGTTGTACTCCAACTATAAAATATCTCGCCATTTTTTCCTATGTATAAATCATCAAGATTATCATTATCACTTACCAAAAGCCCACCTGTTTCGTGATCCGCGGTAACGAAAATCGCCGTGTCATTTCTTCCATTTGCCCACTCTAACGCATAATCAACCGTTTCGCCCAAACTATGTACGCGCTTAACCATACTTGCAAATTCGTTATTGTGAGACTTTTTATCAATGTGTGCCTGCTCTATCACAAGAACAAAACCACTTTCATTTTTACTCAAATATTCTATAGCAACAGCAGCTGCATTTTTTAGAGAAACACTGTTTTCTGCGTTATTTTCAATGTTCGTAGATAACATTATGTGTTCCATAGACATGATTTTCTCGTCATATAAATCATTGGTATAGTAATATGATGAGTTTGAAATCATTTCGCTATAATTTTCTTGTTCGTATGATTTACTATGGCAACCGCAAAGCAAATTCACTCCCGATTGAAGCTGAGTTCTGGTTATGGTTTCATAATCATCTCTGCTAATACTATGCGCAGAAAATCCCGAAGGTGTCGCGCCATAAATGTTATCAGTAGTCACAATTCCTGTCATTTTCTGATGCATAGAAGCATAATCCAAAATTGTATCCAACTCGTTTCCGAAAGGGTCAATGCCCAAACGTGAGTTTTTAGTCAAAGTGCCTGTGGCAAGTGCGGTTGCCGCCGCGGCAGAATCGGTAAGAATATCTGCTGCACCATATTCGTCAACCGAATCAGTGTTTACAAAAGTGCTATACAAATTTTGAAAAGCGTATTTTGTACCACGGTCAAGCTCACCTGCTTTAATATGTTCCATACCCATACCGTCGCCGATAATAAGAATAATATTTTTAATTGTTTTTTGAGACTCATCCGTTGTATCTTTAGATGCACTTTCATTGTCCGAGCTGACAACAAGTGAAGATATGTTACTACTATCAGTATTCGAACTTTTGTTATTTAGTTCTGCGTCATTACAACCAACAAACGAAAACAAAAGAAAAATTGACAACACAAATGATAAAAGTCTTAAAAATAAAGTTCTCATAAAACACCTCCATAATTATTTAATTGTATAATAGCAAAAGAGATGCTCAAATACAATAGTTAACTATATAATATTGACAATTCCGATTAAAAATTATATAATTAAGAAAATATTTGAGGTGGTTTTTATGAAAAAAATATTATCATTAATACTTGTTTTACTTTTCTTGTTTTCCTTTGCGGCTTGTTCAGGCAAAAACACTAACGATATCCGCGGTGACCAGCAATCCGTCAGCCAAAACTCTTCCGACACACAGTCAACTGATGCAGCTTCAACCGTTTCTGCTCCTGAGTTTTCTCTTGGCAACACTGACGGTTTAGTATACGAAAACAAGTTCATTGGTATCGGTTGCACGCTTGACAGTGATTGGTCTTTTTATACCGACGAACAAATTAAAGAACTTAACAATATTACTAACGATTTAGCCGGCGACGCATACGTTGAGGCTATGAAAGATGCAAACCTTGTTTATGATATGTTTGCAGTAAGCGGCGACCAACTGAAAAATATGAACGTTATTTTAGAAAAGGTTAATCCCATTACTCTTGCATCCTTA
>JAZRNK010000083.1:0-23016 GCA_045648145.1 Acutalibacteraceae bacterium
GTATCTTTCATCGCTCTGTATGGCAGCGCCAAGCTGTCTTGCTGCTTCAATAATATCCATTTTATTTTCTCCTTTAATCTATCTTTGTTCCGTGTAGTACACCGTCAAACTCGGTAATTTTAGCATTTACAAAACTGCCAACCATATCCTCGTCACCGGGTATTCTCACCACTAAATTTTCTGATGAATGGCCTATTACAATGCCATCATCAAATTCTTCACAAAGTATTCTTACCGTTTTGCCGATAAGCGCCTCGTTTAGCTCACGTGAAATCTGCTCCTGCACCTTTAGCATTTCGGTAAACCACTTTGATTTTTCACTGTACGGTATGTTGTCCTCCATTTTTTCAGCCTTAGTCAAAGGACGAGGCGAAAAGATAAACGTAAACAACGAATAATACTTGACCTTTTTGATAAGCTCCAGAGTGCATTTAAACTCCTCATAGGTTTCACCCGGGAAGCCCACAATAATGTCGCTTGTAAACTGTATGTCAGGCATAAGCTGACGCGCACGGTCAACAAGCTTTAAATAATCCTCAACGCAATAGTGCCTGTTCATTGCGGTAAGTATTCTGTCAGAACCACACTGTACGGGTAAATGCAAATGCTTTTCGACCTTCTCACACTCACTCATGGCAACCAACAGCTCCTCCGAACAATCCTTCGGATGTGAGGTCATAAACCTGATTCTGAAATCACCCTCCAACGCATTAACAGCCCTTAAAAGCGTGGCAAAATCGGTCGGCGTTTTGTTGCCCTTGCCGTATGAATTAACATTCTGCCCCAAAAGCATAATTTCCTTAGCGCCCGATTTTATAAGCGCCTTGGCTTCCTCGATTACTGCCGACTGTTCACGCGAATGCTCCCTGCCCCTTACGTAAGGCACAATACAGTACGTGCAAAAATTATCGCACCCCTGCATTATCGGCAACCAAGCTTTTATCGTACCGTCGCGGCGAAGCGGAACACCCTCAATAAACTCGCCGGTTAATTCGGGATTTTCAAAAATACGTTTGCCCGTAGTCAAACGACGATAAATAAATTCAGGTAATTTGTGACGCACGTAGGTGCCAAAAAGTATATCAACGTAAGGATAACTCTTGCGCACTCTCTCGGCAACCGACTTTTGCTGTGCCATACATCCGCAAAGGCAAATAATCATCCCCGGACGTCGACGCTTGTTGGCCTTTAAAATACCAACGTTGCCGAATACTCTGTCCTCGGCGTGTTCTCGCACTGCGCAGGTGTTATACAGCACCAAATCAGCTTTATTCAAATCGTCGGTAAAGCCGTAGCCCATAAGCTGCAGTAGACCTTTAAGCCGTTCACTGTCACTGACATTCTGCTGACAACCGTATGTATGAACAAAGGCAAGAGGCTTGTCCGAATACCGCTCAACAAGTATTTCGCGTACCCTCGCGGCATACGCCTCCTGCTCTACAACACCGTCACTTTTTATATCGGTCAAAATCATATCTTTCAAGTCTAAAAACTCCTAATGGACATAAGTTCCCATATTCTAAAATATTATATAATATTTTAATAACTAATTCAAGTGTTTATATATAATAAATGCGTAATATAAAGATATTTTTTTAAAAGGTGTTGACAATGGAGAAACTTTGTGTTAATATTTTTAAGCGTTCGAATTTTGGTGTAAAGTAAGCACCGCGAAACACACGGAGAGGTATCGAAGTGGTCATAACGAGGCGGTCTTGAAAACCGTTTGGGGGCAACCCCACAAGGGTTCGAATCCCTTCCTCTCCGCCATTTAATAAAAACAGATTTTCTGTTTATATAAAACATAACTTTGGCAACTCGGAGTAGTACTCAAGTTGGTGAAGAGGCGCCCCTGCTAAGGGCGTAGGTCGGGTAACCGGCGCAAGAGTTCAAATCTCTTCTACTCCGCCAGAAACAAAAGACACCCAATAGGGTGTCTTTTGTTTTTACTTAAAATTTATTTTGAACTCGAGCGCCGGTTCCGGCGCAGGCTACAAACGTGACCGCCGCCTGCGGCGGATACAAGAGAGCGCTTGTTGGCGCAGTGGTCGACAGAAGCAAAAACGTGTCTCAACGCTTGAACAGATGTCGGGCACCGCAAGAAGGGTCGAAGACCTTCAAATCTCTTCTACTCCGCCAAACAAAATGCGCGAAGTACCATCTTGCTCTTTTGTGTTTTTATGATATAATGCTTTTGGTGATTTTATGTTTAGTGTTATTTTTGATATGGACGGTACTCTGCTTGATACTCAAAGAATTTGTATTCCGGCTTGGGAACATTCAGGCAAATTGCAAGGTGTTAACGGTCTCGGCGAAGTTGTAAGACGTATTTGCGGTATGAACGAAATCGGTTGGACTGCTTATTTACAAGAACACTTCCCTACTCTTGATATCGTAGCTTTTAAGACAGAAATGCGTGAATACATAATTAAAAACGGTACGGTACGCTTTAAAGACGGTGCCAAAGAATTACTTGAATACTTAAAAAGTAAAGGCATAAAATGCGCCATTGCTTCAGGCTCTTCTCGAAAAACTATTGAGCACCATTTAAATGAGGTTAATGCTACACACTATTTTGAAGCCGCCGTAGGAGGAATTGACGTTAAAAACGGCAAACCTGCTCCAGATATATTTTTATTAGCCGCTGAAAAATTAGGTGCTAATCCTTGCGACTGCTTTGTTTTTGAGGACTCACCAAACGGTATAAAAGCAGGGTTTAATGCCGGTATGAAATGTATCGGAGTGCCCGATATCGTCACCTTTAGTGATGATGCCAAAAAAATGATGTTCGCCGAGCTTACTTCGCTTGACCAAGCAATAGAAATATTTGAAGAATTATAATAAAAGAACAACCTGTCGACTTTTGCCGACAGGTCTTTTTTTATTGTATCAATGACACTCGTCTTAACGCTTCCTTTGCCCTTGATTTTGGAATGTTAAATGAAAAAATACAATGATTTTCTTTTTCAAGATCATCTGCATACGAACGCAAAGTTAAAACTAATTCACAGTAAAGCATATCTTTTTTTGCATTAGGCTTTGTAGTAGCAACGTTTGTTCCATTCCTTTTGTCAAGTTCTTCCGCAAGTCTTACCAACTCAGGTATAGCTGAATCACTCAATCTATCCATCGCCTCAATATCAACCGTTTCTAAAGTCCCTGCTATATATCGGTCAACATTATATCTTGCAATAATAGCATCGACATTAGGAATAGTTAGAACCGAAAAAAGCATGAGTGTAACAGCTGCCAATATTGCTACTATTTGTATTTTTCTTACAAATTGGCGTATTGTGACAAAGATGAAAACAATTGCTAGAAGTACCATTACCCATGTTGCATATATTCTTTTTTGAGTAAGTCCAAAGCAATCAATATACATAACCATTTTAGCTATTGCCGTACTAATCAAAACCAATGTTAAAACAGAAAACACTACAGTCAAAATCTTTAGCGACCTCGATACACCGTTTTCATTTCGTTTAATAAAAAGCATTGCAATAAAAATTATTATGAGATTAATAATCGAAACAATGCACAATTGAAAAAAGCCTTCACGCGCATATTCCGCATAATTAAAATTTTCAGGCAACACACCCGTAAAACCTGAAATATAATATTGCCATTGAGAAATAAAGAAAATGATATATAGACTTATTATCGGTAAAACTGCTGCCCATAAAGTTACAACAGGCATAATTCTAAATCGCAAAGTACTATCATAACACATTTGAACATTTATAACATTTTTAGTTTTACTATCTGTCGCAGAAACGTACAATCCGAAAAGATACATTCCAATAGGAATAGCTATCAATAAGCTAAAAATGTGTGAAAACAAAGAAGAAAAGTTGAACTCAAACAAATTATCAACAATTGATGTGAAACCTCTGTCATATGACAGTAAAACAAAAACAACAGTCGTTGGCAAAATCGTCAATGCCAAACCTGAAATTGCTCTGCCAACTATTTTACCTCCGTTTTTCGCTTTGCCCGAGAACATGGATTTAAACATATATTTAAACGAATTAAATGGTAAAACAAACATTGCATTAATAAAATCTATAACTATTTGATTATTAAAACCGACTAAACATTCAGGTGAAGAAACGCTATACAAAAAATAGCAGCCCGCAGCAAGACTGTAACAGTATGCAAAAAAATGTAAAAACGAATTTGCACAAGTTATTAAAGACAGTCCTAATACTATAGCCGATAACGCTACAATTATCGGTATTGCTGATATTTTTTTCTTTTTAATTATGGCTATTACAACCGAAACAAAAAGCAACACCATAACAAATAAGAACGCACCAAATGGATTTTCTGTTGCAGGAAAAGCACGACAGAATAAATAACCAACAAAAAAAGTAATCCAAGAAAGAATACACTCAAAACCCGTGAATTTACGCTCTTCTTTTTGAAGTTCTTCAATACTTTGTTCATTATTGGAATTTTCGTTATCTTCCAACGGCGTATCTGCTTGCTCTAATACCGGTTTTACTTCAACATTCGTGTTATTAGAATCATACGATTTATATTGTTCGCTCATTTACTTTCTCCTTTCCGACTCTAACTGTGAAATCATTATTTCTCGTCAACGAATTCTATAATATCCTCAACTCTACAATCAAGAGTACGGCAAATTGCCTCTAAAGTCGAAAAACGTATTGCTTTTGCCTTATTATTTTTCAATATTGATAAATTGGCAAGGGTAATGCCAACCTTATCAGATAACTCGTTTAATGATATTTTTCGTTTTGCCATCATAACATCTAAATTTATTACTATCATTTTTTATACCTCACACTGTAAGGTCATTTTCAGACTTTATTTCGGTAGCTTCTTCAATTACATTTTTAACAACTCGAAGACACAGACCTAAAAACACTGCCAAAAACGCAGCAATTATTGAAAGTTGAAAGTAAATTCCCAACCCTAATAATATCAACGACAAAATTATACAGCACCACGAAACACCTCTTACCAAGGATACGCTTTTTTCAGTAAATACTAAACCTTTACGAACACGAAGTAATAATGCGAACAAAAAGGCATCAGCCAAAACAAATACAATAAGTATTAAATAAGACATAATATGAACAAACACTCTGCCAAGTTGTGATATATTATCCCTATTGCCTATGTTGTCCGGCAAATCAATAAGCAACTCCACAAGCCTAGGCATTACAAATGCACCGCCAATGCAGGCAATAAAAAACATTACAGAAAGTGTTATTGATAAAACTATCGAAAATCTACTTGGAATTTTAAGCATACTATTTACCTCCATCTTGGAATTTATTTCCTTTGCAAATCAATAATAACCCATAACATAACGAATGTCAATATAAATTTATTGTTTTTCGATAAATTTATATTGAATAACAAATAAAAGCGCCACACGCAACTCTCTTGCGTGTGGCGCTTTATTACTAAACTATATTAAATTACATTAAATTTTCATTATATATTGCTCTTGAACCACCAATAAATTTTGGTCTTACTCTTGCGGCAGTAAGCATTGCTTCGCCAATTTGTTTAACCTCAAGCCTTACAGGAACAGCCACTTTCTTCAGATGCATTCCTATCAAAGTCTGACCAATATCAAGTCCGGCATCGGCTTTAATCTCTTCGATTGCCACCGGTGCTTTAAACGCTTTATATGCAGCCGTCGCAAACGAGCCACCGGCTTTGGGTTGCGGCACAACATTGACTATTTCAATGCCTATTTTTTGAGCCAACTCGTTCTCAATGATTATTGCACGATTTAAATGCTCACAGCATTGTGCAGCAAGGTATATACCATGCTTATCAAGTTCTGCTTTAATAGTCAAGCAAAGCTTTTCAGCAACCTCCGGCACAGAGTCAGTGCCTATTTTACTGCCAACAACCTCGCTTGTTGAACAACCGACAACCAACACACTACCACTTTTTAAACCTGCAACACTTATTAACTCTTTAACGGCACTTTCTGCCTGTAAACAAATATCTTTCATAAAATCACTCTTAAAATGAATATTTACCTTCATCACAAAGGGCTTTAATAGCACTTACAACACTTTCAAGGTCTTCCTTATATGTAACGCCGTACCATTTGTCCTCTGCAACAAGTACTTTTACCTTTTTTGTTCCGTTTTTAATAAGCTTATCAACCACTGTAGGCAAGAAAAACTCCGATTTAGGCACGTTTATCTTTTCATTCAAAAATATGTTAAAATCGGACTCAAGATATTTAAAAATATCGGGAGTAAAGCCCCACATATTCATAGAAACGACCGTTTCGGGTGAAAGCTGACCTACTGTTCCGTCTTCTTTAGTGAATTTACAGTCGCTATCAATTTTAGTATGCTCTTCAACGTCGGTCAAAAATCCGTTTTCTACCGAACAAACGCCTCTCGAAACATATCCGTTTTCGGTAACTGTATTAATAAGCTTAAAGCCAACCATACAGTAATTGTCGCCACTGTTCAAGCCCTCAGCAACCTTGCTGAACGCTGATGCTCCGTAAAAATCGTCGGCATTAATAACTGCAAACGGAGTCTTAACAACATCCTTACAACAAAGAATTGCATGGCCTGTTCCCCACGGCTTTTCACGCTCTGCGGGTATCTTGAAGCCATCAGGGATTGCATCCAATTCCTGATACACGTACTCAACCGGTAAAATCTTTTCTACACGGTTTCCAACAGTCTCTTTAAACTCTTTTTCAATGGCGTGTTTTATAACAAAAACGACCTTAGTAAAGCCTGCTTTTTTTGCATCCATAACCGAAAAATCAAGAATCGCTTCACCATTAGGGCCAACTGCGGCAACCTGCTTTAATCCACCAAAACGGCTACCCATACCTGCTGCCATTACTACTAATGTCATATCCATAATTGCACCTTCTTAAAAGTTAATCTTTCTTGTTTTCAACACGGCTGTCGCTTTCGGTAAAGCCCTCAGTACTTTCACGCATAAACAAAATTTTGAGTGTCATTACTATAAGCTTTATATCCTCAAAAAAGGAATAATGCTCGATATAGTAAAGGTCCATATTAAGCTTATTTTGCGGTGTTGTATTATACTTGCCGTATATCTGAGCGTATCCTGTAAGACCTGCCTTTACCTTGTGTCTTAGATTAAATTCAGGCAGTTTTGCAGAATAATCTTCAACCAACTCAATCATTTCAGGTCTTGGACCAACAATAGACATATCACCGAACAAAATATTAAATAACTGCGGCAATTCATCAATTCTTAAAGGTCTGATTATCTTACCAATCAACGTTACACGGTCATCATCAACGGTGGTTTTCTTAACCTCCGTATCGGTACTAACCTTCATTGAACGGAATTTATAAATACTAAAAAGCTTTTGATTTCTGGTAATTCGCTGTTGTTTGAAAATAATAGGACCGGGGCTTGTGAGCTTAATGGCAATAGCAACAAAAAGCATTATTGGACTCGCAATAATAATACCAATTCCCGATAAAATGATATCAAAGGTACGCTTTATAAACCTCTGTTCCATCGAAAGACCGCCGTTATGCAAAAACAAAACGGGTGTATCAAAAACCTGAACAGGATAACTGCCGTTCAAAATAGCGTCGGCAGATGACGGTAACAAATAAATTCGTTTATTGTTAGCGTAGCAATACTTCAAAATTTCAGCCTTTAAATTCGCATCAAAATCACATATCAATATTGCTTCATGTCTGTCAATTTCAGCCTTTATCTCACTAATATCACGATCAACCGTAATGCCCTTACCAAGAGCAAAGCGCTCTTTAATAAGAGAAATCTTTTTAATAATATCATTACGATTTTCGGGTGAAAATATTGCAAGAATACGACGGGGCTTGTATAAAGTAAAATACACGTGACTAAGAGCATACATAAATACGATTATCATCAGCACCTGTACAATAAAGAGTACTAAAATTGCAATCGGATTAAGTATAACTCTAGCTATCAAGCAAAGCTCCAAATAGGTAAAAAAGTTAGCAAAAAAGGTTGCCAACGACAGACTGTATGCCAACTCGTGCATACGGTGAATACCGACCTTAAAGCCTTCATAGATAGTACCGAAAAACACCAGAATAACCACGTAGGTAAAAACAACAACATAGTTACCGCGGTTATCAAAAAGCGCCTCACGGTAATAGTTTTGCCAGACACCTATAAAAACGGTCGTCAGCACAACTACCACCATGGTTTTCAAAAACAGCATAACTGTATTACGGAATTTAACTAATAAAGTCACTTTAAAACTCCTTTCGGAAGTCATCCTTCAAGCTTTTATTTTTCTAAATTCTTAACTACCTTTTTGAAGCGTTCCATAGCCTCTTTTGTGTTTTCATGGTTAGAGAAAGCCGTAAGTCTGAAAAATCCCTCGCCGTTCTCACCGAAGCCCTGTCCGGGTGTGCCGACCACGTTACCCTCTTCAAGTAATAAATCGAAGAAATCCCACGATTTCATATTGTTTGGACACTTAAGCCAAATATATGGTGAGTTTTTACCGCCTGTATAGAAAATTCCCAACTCATCCATGGTTTCTGTAATAATTTTAGCGTTTTCACGGTAATAATCGATATTGCTGAGAATTTGAGCCATTCCCTCATCGCTGAACACCTCACCTGCGCCTCTTTGCACAATGTAAGACGTGCCGTTAAACTTGGTGGTCTGACGGCGGAGCCAAAGCTTATTAACAATAAGTCCATCGCGCTCTAATTCCATAGGAACTACGGTATAACCGCATCTTGTACCTGTAAAGCCTGCTGTTTTTGAAAGTGAGCAAAACTCAATAGCACAGGTTCTGGCACCCTCAATCTCAAAAATGCTTCGAGGTAAGGATTTATCAACAATAAAAGCCTCGTAAGCAGCGTCAAACAAAATAACCGAACCGTTTTTGTTAGCAAAATCAACCCACTGCTTTAACTGTTCACGGTTATAAGCGGCACCTGTGGGGTTATTAGGTGAACAAATATAGATAATATCTGCCTTTAAATCATCATTGGGCAACGGTAAAAATCCATTTTCTAGATTAGCGTTAATATATTTAATCTCTCTGCCGTCCATGATGTTTGTATCGACGTAAACGGGATACACGGGGTCGGGCACAAGGACAACGTTGTCCTTATCAAAAATATCAAGAATGTTACCGATATCACTTTTAGCGCCGTCGGAAATAAAGATTTCACAAAGCTCAAGCTCAACACCATTTTTAGAATAATATTCCTTAACAGCCGTCTGCAAAAACTTGTGTCCCTGTTCAGGACCATAGCCCTTAAAGGTCTCAGCCTTAGACATATCCTCGACACCCTTTTTAAGACCCTCAATAACAGCGTCACACAAGGGCAGAGTTACATCGCCAATACCCATTTTAATGATTTTCTTGTCAGGATTAGCTTCCGAAAAAGCGGCAACCTTTTTGGCAATACCCGCAAAAAGATAACTTTCCTTCAAATTACAGTAATTTTTGTTTAATTTAAGCATTTATATCACCCATAAATTTTATTCTTCACAAAGTTCGCCGTCAAAAACAAAGGTAGCAGGACCCGTCATAAACACAGTTCCGTCCGATTTGTAGTTGATGGTAAGATCACCACCGGTCAGTTTAACCGTTATATCGGTATCCTTCTTGGAAATACCGTTTTCAACTGCGGCAACAGCAACGGCGCAAGCACCTGTTCCGCATGCCATGGTTTCACCGCTTCCACGCTCCCAAACACGCATTTTCAAGGTTTTTTCGTCCAAGATATTAACAAACTCGGTGTTTACGCGTTCAGGAAACATTGGATCATTTTCATACGACGGGCCGATTTTTTCAAGCTCAAGCCCATTGACGTCTTCATCTTTAAAGATTACACAATGCGGATTTCCCATAGATACAGCAGTGATTTTACAGGTAGTACCTGCAATATTCACTGTTTCACCTACAAGACGTTCGCCCGAAAACAGTACGGGAATCTTAGCAGGATTGAGCTCTGCCTTACCCATATCAACCGTTACCGACTCGACCTTGCCGTTTTCATCTAATTTCAAATTAAGCACCTTTATACCGCCCAAGGTTTCAAGCGTAACCACCGTTTTATCGGTAAGACCTTTGTCGTGAACAAATTTACCGATACAACGCGATGCATTACCGCACATTTTACCCTCACTGCCGTCAATATTAAACATTCTCATTCTGAAATCGGCAACATCTGATTTCATTATCAAAACAATACCGTCACCGCCAACGCCAAAATGTCGGTCAGAAAGCTTTATTGCCAACTGCTCAGGGTTTTCTATCACCTCTTTGGTGCAGTCGAAATATATATAATCATTTCCTATGCCGTGCATTTTTGTAAATTTCAAAACGCAACACGTCCCCTTTTTACATATGTATGATAATTATACAACACTAAAAGTGAAATGTCAATTAAACAAACTGTTGAAACTGAGGCTATTTGTAGCTAATAGTATAATAATATATAAATAAATTATATTGTTATTTCTTGACAAAATGACAAAATGTAATATACTTGTAATGAATGCAGAAATTTGTTGAAAATCAGCAAAGTTTTTTGGAGGTCTATTTTATGAATAACTGTGACAAGAATATGGAAACCATCGTAAACCTCGCCAAAAACCGAGGTTTTGTATATTCCGGTTCGGAAATATACGGCGGACTTTCTAACAGCTGGGACTACGGTCCGCTTGGCGTTGAGTTTAAAAACAATATAAAAAAGGCTTGGATGAAAAAGTTCGTTCAAGAATCCCCTTATAACGTAGGTCTTGATTCGGCCATTATTATGAATCCTCAAACCTGGGTAACCAGCGGTCACGTCGGTGGCTTCTCCGATCCGCTTATGGATTGTAAGGACTGCCACGCACGTCATCGTGCTGACAAGCTTATTGAAGATTTTGGCGGTCACGCCGAGGGTATGACCTTTGAACAGATGGAAGAATTTATCCGTGGCAACGGCATTACCTGTCCCGAATGTGGCAGCAAAAACTTTACCGACATAAGAAAGTTCAACCTTATGTTCAAAACCTTTATCGGTGTTACCGAGGACGCTAAAAATGAGGTTTATCTCCGTCCCGAAACTGCACAGGGTATATTCGTAAACTTCGCAAACATCCAGCGTACAACCCGCAGAAAACTCCCCTTTGGCGTTTGCCAGATTGGTAAATCATTCCGTAACGAGATCACTCCCGGCAACTTTATTTTCCGTACCCGTGAGTTTGAACAAATGGAATGTGAGTTCTTCTGCAAACCCGATACCGACCTTGATTGGTTCTATTATTGGAAAGATTTCTGCAAAAATTGGTTGCTTAATCTCGGTTTAAAGGAAGAGAATATCAGAATGCGTGACCACGAGAAAGAAGAGCTTTCCTTCTATTCTAAGGCCACCACCGATATTGAGTTCTTGTTCCCATTTGGCTGGGGTGAACTTTGGGGTATTGCCGACCGTACCAATTACGACCTTGGCAGACATTCAGAAGCAAGTGGCAAATCGCTTGAATACTTTGACCCTGACACTAACGAAAAATATATCCCTTACGTTGTCGAGCCGTCTTTAGGTGCAGACCGTGTATTGTTAGCATTTCTTTGCGACGCCTACGACGAGGAAACCGACGACAAGGGTGACACCCGTGTTGTTCTCCGTATGCATCCTGCTTTAGCTCCTATAAAAGCCGCTATTCTTCCTCTTTCCAAGAAGTTGGCAGAGCCGGCTAATAAAATCCGCGATATGTTAGCTAAGGAATTTATGGTTGAATACGACGACGCAGGCTCTATCGGTAAAAGATATCGCCGCCAGGACGAAATTGGCACTCCCGTTTGCATCACCTACGACTTCGACAGTGAAACCGACGGTTGTGTTACCGTTCGTGACCGTGATACTATGGAGCAGACCCGTATTCCCATAGATTCTCTTGTAAACTACATCAGAGAAAAACTCGATTTCTAATTGCTTTATAAAGGTGGATTGAAATGCCCACACAATATAACCGAAGAAAACGTCATGGCGGCATAAATAAATTTTTACTCGCCCTTTTATCAATAGGCATTGTACTGGTATGTGCATTTGGCTCAATTTCAGTAATAAATCTTTTTATTGAAGACGAGCCGCCTACCCCTTCACAGCCCGTTGAAATTGTTTCCAATGTCAGTAGCGAACCCGAGCCCATTAAAAAGGTTTCAACCGCTACCGTTGCCGCTACTGGTGATTTGCTAATGCATTCACCTATATACAGCAACGCTAAAGTCGATGGTGGCTATAATTTCGACAACATATTCACTTATCTTAGCGAATACGCATCAAAAGCAGACTATGCGGTTGCTAATTTGGAAACCACTCTTCGTGGCACAGAGGACGGAAAACAATATAGCGGTTATCCGCAGTTTAACTGTCCCGACGAAATTGTAGACGCTGTCAAAAAAGCCGGTTTTGATATGTTGCTTACCGCTAACAATCATACCTACGACACCTATCTTAAGGGTTTTTTGCGCACGCAAGAGGTTATAACGGCAGCAGGTATTGATTACCTTGGCACAAGGAAAGATGTTGATATGCCAAAATATCTTGTTAAAGATGTTAACGGCATCAAAATCGGTATGCTATGCTACACCTATCAGACAAGTAGCGGCAGTGACGGTGAGGTTCATCTCAACGGCATACCTGTCGCAAAAGAAGCAAGAGATTTGGTAAATGCGTTTAGCTACAGCAACCTGGACAAGTTCTATTCTGAGGTTGAAACTCACATTTCCAATATGAAGAACGACGGCGCAGAAGCCATTGTCCTTTACATACATTGGGGCGAGGAATATCAGACCACCGAAAATAAAAATCAAAGGAAAATTGCTCAACAAATGTGCAATTTAGGCGTTGATGTTATAGTCGGTGGACATGCCCACGTCGTTCAGCCTATCGACTTGCTCACAAGCGAAACCGACGAAAACCACAAAACCGTTTGTCTTTATTCTATGGGTAATGCCGTTTCAAATCAGCGTACTGCCCGTGCCTCAATCAAAACAGGGCACACAGAGGACGGCGTTTTATTCAGCTTCACCTTCGCAAAATATAGCGACGGTACAGTTCTTTTAGAAAGTGCCGATATTTTGCCGACCTGGGTAAATCTGTTTTATAGCAATAAAACTGGCAAAAACATTTACCAGATAATCCCCTTGGACAACACCGTTGAAGACTGGAAAACTGCCTTTGATTTAAGTGATGCAAACGAGAAAAACGCCCGTAAATCATACGATAGAACAGTTAAAATAGTCGGTGAAGGCTTAACAGAGGTCAACGAGTATCTTTCCTCTGTTCCAACGCCGGATGAAGAACCAACAAATCAAACCTCATCAATTAGCAACAGTTCAAATTAAAAATTAAAACTCGGTGTTTACAAACGCCGAGTTTTATGTTATATTAAGAAAAATTACAGAGTAGAAACCGATGCGTTAAGTGCTGTCGGGACGGGGAGTTGTCCGACAGACGAAGGATTTTTATCTGCGGTAACGGTTTCGCATCCCGCTGGTATAGTAAGAAGAACACCTTTTGGTTTTAACCTCCTTATTATTGAGCGACGATGATAATAGGAGGTATTTTTATGCAAAAAACGACCCAAAAAATTGCTATTCTTGCCATTTTAACGGCTCTTGCTGCAATATGCTCACTAACCTTTCCGTTAGGGCTGACGGTGCGTATTGGCGATTTCATAAAGCTTTCCCCTGCCTTTTTGCCGATATGTATTGCTGGCAGTATCTTCGGTTGGAAGGGCTCGGCAACCGTTGCACTTTTATCCGACCTTATTCAAGGCGCATTATTCGGCTCAATCTCACCGCTTATCTCACTTATCAGTCTGCTTACAGGCGCTGTTTTCGGTTTACTTTTACACAATAAAAAGGATTTGTGGCGTATTGTTTGCGCAGTGTTGCTTACACAGCTCGTAGGCAGCATGATACTTACCACAACCGTTTTGTGTTTAAGATACGGTATGCCCTTGTTCCCCACTGTCTATTGGCGCGCACTTCAAACCGTCATACTAATTGCTCTGCAAATCCCCATTCTGTATCTTTTATTAAACGTTTTTGATATTCCCAATAAATTAATAAACAAAAAGCATTTGGGTTAATACCCAAATGCTTTTTTGTTTACTTTATTTCATAGCCTAACGACAATATAACCTTGACCGTTTCCAAAGCCGTTTTTCTATCGTATTCCTTTTCACTTTCAGGCAACTGTGAATACGGCACTAAACACGGCGTTTGTTTTAAAGCATCATCGCGCTTTTCACCGTAAGTCCAACCTTCGTCAATCCTGCCTTGCGCCCACACCTCGTGAACGTTTTCGGCTATTTTTTCGGTCAATTCCTGCAATCCACTGGGTAAAACCACCTTAGATGTATCAATAGGATTAGGTTTATACATACTATTTCTCCTCATTAGTGTGACGGAACTCGAATCCCGTTACACTAAGTTGATTGGCTTTTCTTATTATTAACGGAATTTCTTTAACTATCTTCTTGTCATACTCTTTAAAATCGCTTTTCTTTAACCCAAGTTCGTTGGCAAGCTTATCATACTTTTCTTGGAAATCGTCAAGCTCTTCCCATGAAAGTATACATGGATGCAGTTTTGAAGCATCATCCTTATGTGAACGATTTTCCTTAGCATACTTAATAACGGTTTCAAAATCTGCCGGCCTATAACCCTCACTGCCAACAAAAGCATTCCAACGTTCATGCTCATTTTTCGCCAACGACTCGAACACATCTTCCTGCTCTTCTATCAGCTTTTCAAATTTTGCTATGTCTGTCAAATCAGGCTCTGTTTGATTTTTATTGATAATACCGCAGCTGCGCAACTTTGAAGCAATATGTAATGCCACCGCCATAGACGAACGACGGTTATACTCTGACGAATAAAAGGCTTCAAGTGCCGATCTATATTCAAAGCTGTCATTCGGCTTATCCAAAGCCCAACAATAACACAAATGCACTGCCAATGCAAGATTATCAAGCTTCGTGTTAAAAAGCGTATTGTCAGAAAACATTGATTCCGCCGTTCCGAACAGATGAATGTTTCTATCCGATAAATATGAGCCCTTCTTATCCAAATTAACCGATTTTACTGATTTACGCACACGTGTAAATATCGGCGGTGTATATTTAAAATTGTTACGTCTGAAAATTCTGAAAAGGTCTTCTGACACAGAAAGATTAAGATCGTCCGAGCCCGTAGCAACACAAACAAATGTCGCATCCAAGCTATCTTTTATTTTATTCTCAAAATCTGCTGTTTCAATATCGGCCTCTATAAACTTAATACCGTATTGACTAAGCGCCGGACACTGTTGCAAAAACTGTTGCTCGGCCTTTTTCGCATCTTTATCGTAAACACAAATCTTTAAGCTATAACCGTCAATCTGTCCACACCAAGCAACCGTTTTGAGCATCCGCATACCCAATCTACCACAGCCGACAATCATTACGGAAATATCCTTTCTGCCATCGGGTAGATTATAAAGCGGATGTTCAAAAATAAGGTTATTGCAAAACAAAGCAATTTCGTCAACAAAACGAATTCTTAAAGAATCATCAACCCACGTTTTTGTAAACCTATTTTTATTGACTTTAAGCCCCGTTTTGTCAAAATCGCCGTTTTCCTTAAGACTTTTAAGCGTAATATCATAATTTTTATAATTATTATCAATTTTAGCTTGTTCCCAAGTCTTTTTCAGCAAATCAAAGCCTTTAGCTTCAGCGATTTCGACACATCCATCACTAGCGTTGTCAGTATCACAAAAAGCAATCTTTGTATTCGGTTCGTCAAACAAAACATCCTTGGCATTTTCAAGCGTTTTTTCACAAAGACTATCAAACACAACGCAAGGTTCTTTTTTCAATAAATGCTCTAAAATATTAATACTTGTTCCGCTTTCTGCAAATGCGTTTACAGTAACCTCGTGCTGATTAAATTTGTTTTTCTTATCAATAATTGCCTCGGCAAGTTCAATATTATCGTCCTCATTGGCCGAAATAAGCAAAAATTCATACTTTTTAAACCGACGGCTAAGCTTTAAGTCGGTACACGGAGCGTAAAGCAAAATTGCACCCAACGCCTTGGCATCGACAATCATTTCCTTGTCCACATCTTTTGTATCGCAAAAAACAATGGTTTTCTTGCCGTTTTTTTGCTTTATTGCCTTGGCAAGAATAAGCGAATTTTTATTAATCTGAGAGAAAACGTAGCACTTCGGCGACAATGTCAACGTGTACCTCATTCTTTCGCCAATATCACCTATGAAGGATAGTATCAAGCTTGATGTCAAGATAGGTGCAGCCGCAAAAACGACGTAGTTGACTATCATATAAACCGTCTTGACCCAACCGGTTAAGGCTATCGTTTCTAATTGAGCAATATCCTGTCCGCCGCCCAGAGCATCAAAACTATATAACAAGGACGAAAGGCCACCGTATAACGCGTTACTAAAAACATTTTCTCCTTTTAAAACCCATTCGGTAGGCAACATCATAAAAAAGGTCGAAAGAAAAATTCCCACCATAATACAGGTTATGGCTTTACTTGCACTGTTGCGCTTTTTAAAAGCTAACACAAAAGTAATAACCAAAATGACCAAAGCTATACTTAAGCAAATATAAGTCAACATACCTACTCACCCTCAAAATTTTATGATTAAAATCATTATATTGATTATAGCACAGTATGTTGCATTTTGCAATTTATAAAAACTTTCTTATATCAACCGCTAACTTTTCCTCAAGATTTATTAAACGTTTGCAGATATCCTTTGAAACCTCATCCGCCGCTTTATACTCGTTCAAATATCGGTTAAGCGTCTTAACACCCATATTACAACCATCGGTAATTAAATCAGCAATAGTGTTGTCCGATTCGTCCATCACCAGCTTAATGTTGGTCTTCATCCACGACATACCCTTAGCAATAGCATTGGGTTCCTTACCCTCGTCCTTGTATTTGTTCAAAAGCTCTTGCAATTCGCTATCAAGCTTGTCATGTTCATTCTTGCAGTTGGAAAGAAGCTTGCCCAATTCTTCTGATTTTACATATTCCAACACCTCGTCGATTGACGAAACACCCATTTTTACACCTGCATCACATTCACGCAAAAGCTTTATAGTATCCTGTTCAACCATATTTTTTCTCCTTTAAGTTTTGTAATAGTTTATCCCAAAACTTAAATACTATTACTAAAAAGGAGCGATTTTGATGCCCTATTTTAACTATCATGCCACTGCCAAACGACTTATAAAAGAGGGAAAGCTTAAAAAATATTATTTCACCCAAAAGCACAATTCAGTTCGCCCTGCACTTGTGCTGGTTTTTGACGATATAAAACACCCCATAATGCCCATAAAGCAAAAAAAGTGGGATGAATACTTAAAACTTTTGCAACAAAAAAATGAGTTTTAATAAGAAATGCAATAGCGGCACCTTCCTTACGGATGGTGCCGCTATTAATTTGATTACTACTTATTGTTAGGTATATGCTCAACAACTTCTGATATGGAACATTCCAACAATTCGCAAAGGTCATCCAAAGTATTTGTTGAAACTGACATATTTCTACGCAAACGCTGAACAGTACTTCCACTAATATTAAACTTCACCCTTAAAGTATAGGTAGACATTCCTTTTTTCTTTAATGTTTCCCACAATGGTGTATATACAATCATAATATACCTCCAAAACATCTTGTATACTTTTATTATGCTCGATATAACGGACATACATAATGCTCGAATATTAGGCATATTTTGGGAGTGATATTATGATTTGTACTTTTTTCGGTCACAGCGACACACCTGAAAAAATTAAGCCAAAATTAAACTTAGTTTAAATTAATTTAATAGAAAATAAAAATGTAACTAAGTTTTATGTTGGTAAGCATGGTGCATTTGATAAAATGGCCAGAGAAGTCTTAAAAGAATTAAAGAACAAATATAAAATAAATTACTATATTGTACTTGCCTATATTCCAGAAAAAAACAAATATTACGACTATGACGATACAATATATTTTGATGAATTAAACACCAAACCATATAAATATAGAATTATTAAACGGAACAAACTAATGCTTCAAAAGTCCGACATAGTTGTTACTTATGTAACTCGAGTTACAGGAGGCGCAGCCGATTTTAAAAGACTAGCCGAAAGAAAAGGTAAAACAGTTATAAATATTTTATAATTTATTTTTCTTTAACAAAAATCTTTTTAATGACTACAAACATTACTTGTAACGCTATTCCGACTACGATTGCTACAACCAAGTCAAATATAACAGTGAGTAGGAAGGTCACAACAAGTACCGTTATATCCATAACGTTTTTCTGTTTTATAATCTTAATAAACTGCTTATATTCGCTCATATTATAAGCAACCATAAAAAGTATAGCTGCTATTGTCGGCATAGGTATCAATTCGGCATACGGCATTAAAAACAACAAAACCAATAACAAAACAACCGCATGTACCATGCCGGCAATCGGTGTTCTACCACCATTCTTGGCGTTAGCAGAGGTTCTTGCAATAGCACCCGTTGCGGGTATTCCACCAAAAAAGACCGAAGCTATATTACCTACACCCTGCGCTACCAATTCGGCATTGGGGTTGTGTTTAGAATCGACCATTGAATCGGCAACCACACACGAAAGCAACGACTCAATCGCGGCAAGAATGGCAATTGTAATTGCATCAGGCAACACTGCTATAATACCGTTAACGCTAAAATCCACACCGGCAAGGCTAACGCTCGGCAAACCTGTCGGAATACTGTAAAGATCACCTATTGTGTAAACGTTTTTATCAACCGCAGGAATTAAAGCTACGATAACTGAGCTGACAATTACGGCTATTAATGACGGAGGAATCCGTTTTTCAAACTTCGGATAAATTATAAGTATAGCAAGGCTAATTGCACCGATAAGCAAAGCCCATGGGCTAAATGTTGCTATCGACTCAATATTAGCCTCTATTTTTTCAAGCGTTTCAATGGGGCGCACACCGTTAGCGTAAGTAAGGCCAAAAAAGTCCTTTATTTGTCCTAAAAGAATGGTTACCGCAATACCACCCGTAAAACCAACGGTAATGGCATGAGGCATATATTTTATAAATGTGCCCAGCTTTAAAACGCCCATAACTATAAGCAGCAAACCTGCGATTACCGTCGCTAAAAACAGACCCTGCATACCTTGAGTTGCCACCACACCTGCAACAATGGTTGCAAACGCAGCCGTAGGACCGGCAATCTGCACACGGCTACCACCCAAAAGTGACACCACAAATCCTGCGGCAATAGCAGTATAGACACCGCACGCCGGCTCAACACCCGAAGCCAAAGCCAAGGCTATCGACAACGGCAAGGCAATTATCGCAACAATAATACCTGCTACAATGTCCTTTAAAAGTTGTTCTTTAGTATAGCCTTTAAGTGCCTTAACAATCTTAGGCTGCAAATAAAACTCTTTCATACTACCGACCTTTCAAATAAACCCCAAAAAGCCTTGAGAAAAATCTCAAGGCTTTTAAAAATAATAATTATAAAATTGAGAATGCTACTACAACCGAAGCAAAAACGATGGAAACCATCGAAAGTAATTTAATAAGAATGTTAATGGCAGGACCTGCAGTATCCTTAAACGGATCGCCAACAGTGTCACCAACAACGGCTGCCTTGTGGTTTTCAGAGCCCTTACCACCGTGAACACCACTTTCTATGTACTTCTTAGCATTATCCCAAGCGCCGCCTGAGTTTGACATAAATATTGCAATCAAGAAGCCCGATGCAGTTGCGCCTGCAAGTAAGCCAACAACACCTGTGCAGCCAAGAACAATACCAACTATAACAGGTACGACGACTGCAACAACGGTGGGAAGCACCATTTCACGAAGACTTGCTTTAGTACACAAGTCAACGCAGGTTGCATAGTCAGCCTCTGCTTTACCTTCCATAAGGCCTTTGATTTCCTTAAACTGACGACGAACCTCTTTAACAACACTTTGTGCCGCACGGCCAACGGAATTCATTGTAAGAGCGGCAAAAACAAACGGTAAACAAGCGCCTATAAACAAACCAACCAACACGGTAGGATTGGTTATATCCAAATTTGCAATCTTCTCAGCGCCGCCTTCAATAGTATTAACCTTATCAATATACGAAGCCATAAGAGCAAGTGCAGTAAGAGCAGCAGAGCCGATAGCAAAGCCTTTACCGGTAGCAGCGGTTGTGTTACCAAGTGAATCAAGAGCGTCGGTTCTCTCTCTAACCTTCTCGTCAAGACCTGCCATCTGAGCAATACCGCCTGCGTTATCAGCAACAGGACCGTAAGCATCGGTTGCAAGTGTGATACCAAGGGTAGAAAGCATACCGACAGCGGCAAGTGCTATACCATAAAGTCCCATAGAAGCGCTCTGTGCACCGCCCGAAACGTAGAATGCAACAAGCACGCAAACCGAAATAATAACTATCGGAAGAAGGGTTGACAACATACCAACCGACAAACCACTTATAATAATGGTAGCGGTACCTGTTTCAGAGGTTGCAGCAAGTTTCTTTGTGGGGTTATAGCTGTCAGATGTATAATACTCTGTAGCCTGACCAATAAGTACACCTGCAACAAGACCTGCAAAAATTGCAAAATACATTGTCCAATGCTCTTTACCTAAAATAAAGTAAACCATTGGGAAAGACAAAATTGCAATAACGATAGCCGAGAAATTAGTACCTCTCGAAAGAGCGCCTAAAAGCTGCTTCTGTGTAGCGCCCTCTTTTGTTCTGACAAAGAAGGTGCCGAAAATCGAGCAAATGATACCAACGGATGCAAGTAACATAGGTAATGCCATAGCCTCTAAAGAATGGAACGCTGCTACTCCTAAAGCACAGGCAGAAATAATCGAGCCAACGTACGACTCATAAAGGTCAGCGCCCATACCTGCAACGTCGCCTACATTATCGCCTACGTTATCAGCAATAACGGCGGGGTTACGGGGGTCGTCCTCAGGAATACCTGCCTCAACCTTACCTACAAGGTCTGCACCAACGTCAGCAGCTTTGGTAAATACACCGCCACCAACTCTTGCAAACAAAGCCATGGATGAAGCACCCATACCAAAGGTAAGCATTGCACTTGAAATAGCCTCATTACTTAATTGGAAAACAAATTTTAAAAGGAAGAACCATACGGATATATCGAGAAGACCAAGACCTACAACCGTAAAGCCCATAACGCTACCGGCAGAGAAAGCAACACGAAGTCCCCTGTTTAAGCCCTCTTGACAAGCGTTGGCAGTTCTTGCATTAGCAAGGGTTGCTATCTTCATTCCGATAAAGCCGGACAAAGCCGAGAAGAAACCGCCCGTTACAAACGCAAACGGAACGTACGGAGTCAAAAGACCGGCGATGGCCATTGCTGCAAGGACAACAAACATTATACCGAAGAAAACCAACACAATCCTGTATTGACGCTTCAAGTACGCATTAGCGCCCTTTCTGATTGCCGACGAAATCTTCTGCATCAACTCTGTGCCTTCTGAAAAGCGCAAAACCTTACGTGCAGTAAAAAATGCAAACAAAAGTGCAACTACCGCTGATGCAAATGTTAAAATCACCAATATCTTATCCATGTATGAGTCATCTCCCTACAAATTTATGGTGGTTAATTATTATACCACAGACAAAATACAAGGTCAAGAAAATTATTTGTAAAATTAAAAATAAACCCTTAGAAAATCGATTGACTTTGCTGTGGGTTTGGACTATTATATGCTTAAAATAAGAAATTCAGCTTGTTTCACGTAAAAAGCAAAGGGATGATAATATGCCGTTCAGAAAAACCTTTCTGCATACAAGCACCCATAAAAACCATAACACTTACCGTCATTCATATCCATCAAGTAAGATAATCGATATGACCGACGGTCCTATTTTCAGCAAAATATTATTGTTCGTTTTACCTTTAATTTTGACCAATCTTTTGCAGGTGCTCTACAACACCGCAGATATGATTGTGGTTTCCTTTTCCCACCAGCCCGACGCTGTAGGCGCGATTGGTACGACAAGCTCATTTATAAACCTTATAGTCAACATTTTCATGGGCTTTGCTACAGGAGCCAACGTAATAATAGCCCGATATCTTGGCGCAAACGATAACAATAACGTTTCAAGAGCAACCCACACCTCGATTATTATGAGCGTAATATTTGGTGTTGTCAGTGCAATAATCGGTTTATTTATATCACGTCCTGTACTCAGTCTTATCGGTGCACAAGGCAAACTGCTTGACCTCGCAACCACCTACACAGTAATATATTTCTTGGGTGTTCCTTTCATTTCAATAACCAACTACCTTATAGCAATATTCAGAGCAAAGGGTGATACACGAACTCCTCTTTACATTCTTTCTACATCCGGTATTATCAACGTTGTTCTCAATCTGTTTTTTGTGTTAATTGTAGGCCTATCGGTCGAAGGAGTAGCACTTGCTACAACCATAGCCAACATTATTTCTGCTATCTGGCTTTGCGCAAAGCTCTCTAAAGACGATTCTGCATGCCGTTTTTGTTTCAAAGAATTATGCTTTGACCACAAAATTTTCAAAGAAATATTGTATATCGGCTTGCCTGCCGGTATTCAAGGCTCGTTGTTTTCACTGTCAAATGTTTTAATTCAATCTTCCATTCTTCAGGTAAACAACCTTGTTTGTCCTCCCAACAGTGCTTTTCAACCAATAGTAAAGGGCAATGCCGCAATGGCTAACCTTGAAAGCTTTACCTACACTGCCCAAAACACTGTTTATCAAGCCGCCATTACCTTTACAAGCCAAAATGTCGGTGCGAAAAAGCATGAACGAATTTACAAAATCAGAAATTACTGTTTTCTTATCGGTACCTGCATTTGTTTAGTTTTTGCATTAGTCACTACCCTCGCCCACAAACCGCTCCTTTCTCTTTACGGCATTGTAAACGGAGCAGAAGGCTCACTTGAACAAATGGCCTTT
>JAZRNK010000084.1:0-4526 GCA_045648145.1 Acutalibacteraceae bacterium
GAGCCTAAATTTATGAAGAAATACGGATATTTTGAGTGCCGTTGTAAACTTCAAAAATATAATGGTTGGTGGTCTGCATTTTGGCTTCAAGCTCCAGCTATAGGTTCCACTCTTAATCCGGAATATTCGGGTGTAGAAAATGATATAATGGAAAGTTTTAAACCAGGAAAATTGATACCGCATACAAATCATTACGACGGTTATGGAGTTGACCATAAACAGGTTAGTACAGGCGGAGATTTTGATATATCTCTTGATGAATATCATACTTTTGGTATGCTTTGGACACCAGAGGGATATACATTTTATGTTGACGGCGAACAAGATGGTGAAATGATTACTGCTCCTGTTTCGCATACACCGCAGTTCATTTTGCTTTCAACAGAAGTAGATGGTTATAGGAGTTCGTTATATACAGCTACAGATGAAGCGAGAGCTGCTGCAAAAGCAGGGGATACATTTGTTGTTGATTATGTAAGAGTTTTTGATGTGGTTGAGTAACAGGAGTGTAGTATGAAACCAGGTTATTTTAATGACGCGGAAAAAGAATATATAATTACCGACCTTTTGTCGCCTAAAAGGCCTTGGTACAACTTTGTTTGGAATAATAAATTCATTTCGGATATAGATCAATTCGGTTTTGGATTAAGCCTTGTACGCGATAAGAACGATAAGCTTCGCGAGTTTACAAGCAAGGGAGACAACCGACATATTTTCATCCGTGATAATATTACAGGTGAAGGCTATTCGGCTAACCGTAATTATAACGACCTTCCTTTTACCCTTCACGAAACACACGTAGGTATGGGATATACAAAAATTATTTCCGAATACAACGGTCTTCTTTGCGAAATAACAATTTTTGTGCCGCAAGATGCCACAATGGAATGTTGGGAAGTAAAGCTTACCAACAAAACCGATAAAACAAAGTCATTATCGATTTATCCATATGCTCATTTCTTCTCAACAGTCACCTATTACATCGGCTACGTCAAGGGCGATTACTGTGATGCTTTAAACGGTGTTTTGGTATCCGAAGAAGGTATGAATATGCCTACCGATTATATATACGAATTCTTGGCAAGTGAAGAAAAGCCAGTTGCCTTTGAAGCTGCTGACCGCTATTTTTTAGGCACCTACGGCAATCTTACAAATCCACAGGGCCTTAAAACCAAAAAACTTTTAAACCGTGGCTCTTGCTTTGATTTTGATAACGGTGTTGCCTTGCAGTTCGACCTTGAGCTCAAAGCCGGTGAAGAAAAGGTTTATCGCTTTGGTATGGGTGTGGCAAATTCATTAGAGGATGCCACCCGTCACAAATCCCTTTTAAATGAAAAAACATTTAAGCAAAATCTTGAATATCAAAAGCAGCAGGCAGATATGTACAACGATAAAATTTGCATATCAACAGGAGACCAAGAAATCGACCGCCGTGTTAATATCTGGCTTAAACGTCAATTAGAGCTTGGCAAAACATGGACTCGCCTATGGTTCCGCGGTTCTCGTGATATGATGCAGGATATCTCGGCGTTTGTTGCAATGGACGCCAAGGATGCACGCGAGAAAATAGTACACTCTATGCAATTTATTATGCCTAACGGTAACTATATTCGCGGTTGGATGCCCATCACTTTGACCGACGCACGCGACTGTTCTTCTTGGATGATTTCAACCGTTATTCAGTACATAAAAGAAACCAACGATTATACTATACTTGATGAAGTTTGTCCGTACTATGAATCCAATGAAACAGGCACTATTTTAGACCATATGTTTAGAGCAGCTTCCTTCTTACAAGACGGCGTTGGCGAAAAGGGCTTTACTCTTTGGGGCGGTTCTGACTGGAACGATTCTATTGATGCTTGCGGTATTTTGGGTAAGGGTGAAAGCTTATGGCTCAGTGAAGCCACTGTTAAGTGCTGCGGTGAATTTGTTGAGCTTTTAAAACGTTTAGGCAAAACGGAAGATGCCAATATCATCCAAGCTAAAATAGATGAAATGAAAAAAGCCATCCTTGAAAACGGATGGGATAAGGATCATTTTATTTACGGCTTTAATGACTACGGCGAGAGGGTTGGCTCTTACGACAGCGAAGAAGGTCAAATGTACCTAAACCCACAAACCTGGGCAATTCTTGCCGATATTGTAACAGGTGAAGAAGCTGAAAAGCTTATGGGATTTATCGAAAACAACCTTTGTTGCTCGTATGGCTATATTCAACAACTTCCAAGCTACAGCAAGGGTGACGACAAAATTGGTAGAATGACCTATTTCCAAAAAGGTTGTTACGAAAATGGCTCGGTTTATAACCACGGTTGTGCATTCAAGCTTGTTGCCGACTGCCATTTAGGTAACGGTAATGCTGCTTTAAAAACCCTTAAGAAAATGATGCCTGATAACCCCGATAACCACTACGACCACTCGGGTGTTGAGCCCTATGCGTTCACCAATATGTTCTTAGGGCCCGAAAACGAATTCCGTGCGGGTGAGACTGTACAGCATTGGGTTACAGGTACTTGCGGTTGGCTCTTCAAGGGCGTTGTCGAATATATGCTCGGCGTTCAGGCGGAGTATGATGGTTTAGCCATACGCCCTGTATTACCTGATAAATGGCAGGACGTTAAGATTCACCGTGTATTCAGAAACGCAACCTACGAAATAAGCATTAAAAATTGCAAACCAAATGGTAAAATGAGTATTGCTATTGATGATGAAATTTTTGATGGTAATATACTGCCAGATTTTAATGATGGTAAAGTTCATAATGTAAAAGTTGAAATAATATAATAAAAAAGCTTGTCTTCATTCTTCATTGAAAGACAAGCTTTTTCTATTTTTAAAAGTTGATTTGTTAAAACGTTTCCATAATTACCGCTTAGTTATTTTGATTATGCACTGAACGATTTCTAAGTTGATTGGGAGAAATACCCACGATTTGTTTGAACGAATTAATGAAGTGGGTAGAGGACTCGTATCCTACTTCGAAAGCTATTTGATTTATGCTTTTTTCTGTGGTTGAAAGTAGCGATTGAGCATGTGAAATACGAAGATTTATTAAGTATTTATGCGGAGTTGTATGATATGTGTTTTTAAAAATACGTATAAAGTTTCGAATACTCATTGAACAAAGTTCTGCAAGAATATTATCTGTAATGGGAGCGGCGAAATGACGATGCATATATTGTATGGCTGGTTCAAGTTTACTGTTTTTTGTGACAAATTTATTTTCGATATATGTTCTTGCTGTTGTTGACAAAACTTGTATAAGGTATGCCATGCAAAAACAATCACACTGTTCTTTTTGAGAAAGGAATTCGAAATAAATCTTGTTAATAAGTTCTATTATTTCTTGATTTTCATTTTTAAAAAAGAAAACTCGTTTGTCGTATATTTTTAAACTTTTTAATAGGTTTACTATTTCGGTTCCTTGAAAGTGGAACCAATATCGCTCGTTTTCGTCCGAGTCAGAGTTACTTGGAAGAAAATTTAATATTTGGGGTTCAAAAGGATGAATTATAATGGCCGCGGGGGCATAGATCTCTTCGATTAAATCCCCCTTATTATTTATAAGCGATACGCTTCCTTTATGAATATATGTAAACATATAATCATTGGTTCCTTTGTGGTTTATAACCCCCTCATGTGTTGCACCGCAAGTTAAAACGGAATAGGGATATTGCTGATTCTTTTTAATTTTATCGCTATTTAACCGTATGTCATTTATCGAATAAAAGGGGACAGGTGCTTTTTTGCTCAATATTAATCCGCTCCTTAAAGCCTTTTAGCAAGCATTATAAGTGATATTGATGTCTTTATTATTTCGGTTGTTTTAATGGGTAAATTCGACTAATTTTACCGTAATAATTATAATAAAAGCTTTTAAAATTGTCAAGGAAAATGGCAATTTTTTTAAGTTTTATATTCTTTGTGTGAAAAAAGTTTAATTGAAAAAAAGTTGTGAAAATGGTAAAATAATTTTGGACTGATATCACCTAATTATATAATAGCGTGCATTTTCGCGTAAATTAGGTCGTTTGATTCTAAAAAATTCGCTTTTTAAAGAAAAACAAATATGGCAAAATTTTCTATTCGAGGATGTGACGTATGAAATTCAATATTGACGATTTAACTTTGGATGAACTAATTGGTCAAGTTATTTGTCCTTTCGTATCACCTGAAAAGGATATTGAAGAAATCGAAAAAATGATAATCGAAAAAAAACCCGGCGGTTTATTTTTTTCAAACAAGTCTGCACATATGATTGAAAAATGTGTTGAAATTGCAAATAAGCATTTAAAGCTTCCGCCGATAATTTGCGGAGATGTTGAATTCGGACCCGGAAGTGTTATGGATGGTGCTGGGGCAATTCCAAAAGCTATGGCTATAGGCGCAGCGGATAGTGTCGAACTCGCTGAAGAATCCTCAGCGATTACCGCCGCTATAGCACGAAAGAATGGTTTTCATTGGACATTTTCACCTGTATGTGATTTATCGTTGAATTTTCGTTCTTCCGAAACAAGCGTCCG
>JAZRNK010000085.1:0-6664 GCA_045648145.1 Acutalibacteraceae bacterium
ACTTTCATTTGTAGGTGTTAAGGTTGGTAACATATTTGGCACGAAATATAAGTCAAAAGCAGAGTTTGCAGGTGGTGCAATACTTATTTTACTTGGAATAAAAATATTAATTGAAGGTTTGATGTAATAATAACGGAGACATCCTTGTAAAGAGGGTGTCTCCGTTATTTATGTTTTATTTAATTCTATCCCTAATTTCTTGCTTTTTTTGTTCTAAGTTTTTGTTATTAATATCAACATATGTTATATTTCATAAAAAAAGCAGAGCACACAAAGCTCTGCTTTTTGTTATTTAATTATTATTTTGTCCCAAAGTGACTCGAAGTAGGCTCTTGTTTCACTGTCAAGGTCGTGGAAATACTGTGTTTTAATTTCATCCTTATTATCAGGGTAGAGAATTTTGTTATCTCTTAAAGAGTATTCCTCGTTGTTTAAAACCGCAGTATTAGGCGTTGCATAGCAGATGTATTCAGCGTTTGCAAGAGCTACCTCAGGCTCTAACATAAAGTTAATAAACATCAAAGCTGCTTCGTAGTTCTGAGAAAGCTTAGGAATACACATTGAGTCTACAAAAATGTTAGTACCTTCTTTGGGGTAAACAAATGCGAGGTCGGGGTTGACTTCAGCCATTGTCAGATAATCTCCGGCATAGTAGGGAGCGATAGCGGCGTTGCCTGCTTCCATTTTATCAAAAACCTCGTCCATAACTCTGCCTTGGAGTAATGGGTTTTGCTCTAACAGCTTGTTAGCGGCAGCATCCCAATCTGCTTTGTTGGTAGTGTTGACGTCAATGCCGAGTAAAAACTGTGCAATAGCAAAGGCATCGCGTGAGTTGTTAAAGCTTAAGATATTGCCTTTATAATTCTCATTCCACATAATGTCCCAACCGGCAGGTGTTTCTTTTACTATCGATGTGTTGTAAATAAGACCAACCATACCGACATTGTAGGGAACGGTATATTCATTATTCTGGTCAAAATACAAATTCTTATACTCATCGGCAATATATTTGTAGTTGCTGATTTTAGAATAGTCTATCCTTTGTAAAAGGTCTTCGTTTATCATACGCTCAATCATATAATCCGAGGGTATAATGAGGTCGTAAGCAACAGCGCCGCTTTTAACCTTGGCGTACATAGCTTCGTTGCTTTCGTAGGTTACGTAATTAACGTTAATACCGGTGATTTTTTCAAAAGCGGCAACAACGTCAAGAGCGCCCTCACTACCATCAGAAATGTATTCGCCCCAGTTAAAAACGTTAAGAGTAGTACCCTCATAATCACGGGTGTAAACACCTTCTAAATGTTCAACGGTAGTGTTGCTTTTGCCACAGCTGGAGAAAACACAAAGGGTAGAAACCAAAAGCATAGAAAGGATTATTGAGAGAGTTTTTTTCATTTTTTTATCACAGCACCTTTTTGTTTTTTATCAGATTTGCTTTGTACAACATTGAGAAGTATCATAAGCAGTAAAATTATTAGGAACATAATTGTTTCAAGCGCATAAACATCGGGTTTTAACGGCTTTTTTGCCATCGAGTAGATTACAAGCGGAAGTGTCTGGAAAGTACCATTTGTAAAATAACTGATAACAAAATCGTCGAGTGACATCGTAAATGCCATAATAAAGCCGACGATAATACCCGAAGTTATAGAAGGTAAAACTGCCTTAAAGAAAGCGCTAAAGGGTGAACAACCCAAGTCCTGCGCGGCTTCGGTTAAATGTTCATCTGCCTGTTTAAGCTTTGGCAGCACATTAAGTATAACGTAAGGCAGGTTGAAGGTTATATGCGCTATTAAAATTGTGAAGAAGTTGACCGAGTTTATCGTGCCTAAAATTTTGCCTATAAAAACAAACATAAGCATCATTGAAATACCGGTAACAACCTCGGGATTCATAAGCGGTATATTGGTAACCGACATTACCGTACTTTTTACCCATTTACGCTTCATTTTCATAATACCGATAGCGGCAACAGTACCGAGTACGGTCGCGACTACGGATGAAATAATTGCAAGTATCAGAGTGTTTTTCAAGGCTTCGATAAGGTCGCTGTTATATAAAAACAGTTCCTCATACCAACGGAAAGAAAAGCCTTTGAAAATAGACGTGCTTTTTGCGGAGTTAAACGAAAAGAATATCATTACCAAAATAGGAGCGTACAAAAGCAGCATCACAAGGGAAACGAATACTCTGCGAAGTGTTTTCATATTACAACACCTCCGCTTTCGACACCGTCATCTGAAAAACGGTTAACAACGGCAAGACTTATTAAAATAAGCACCATTAATACAAGTGATATGGTGGCGCCCATATTATAATTAACCTCACTTGATTTATAGAACTTATCCTCAATAACGTCACCAATCATTTTGATCATTCCGTTACTGAATTCGTAAGAAATGTAAAACGTACTGATACAGGGGACAAATACCATAGTTATACCTGAAAGTATTCCCGGAATGCTCATAGGGAAGATAACCTTTTTAATGGTTGTAAAAGCATTGCAACCAAGGTCAGATGATGCCTCTAAAAGCGAATTGTCCACTCTTGAGATAACAGAATAAATAGGCAATATCATAAATGGCAGGTAGTTATAAACCATACCGAAAACGATAACGCCTGCGTTACCTAAAAACGACACACTTTCAAAACCTAAAGAGGTAATGAGTTTATTTAGAATACCATTGTTTTCAAGTATCTGACGCCATGAATATGTCCTGACAATGAGGTTCATAAGCATAGGCAGCATAACAAGCAGCATAGTCATACGCTGACTTGAAATGTTCATTTTAGTCATACAATAGGCAAAAGGATAGCCTAAAATAAGACAAATTACGGTTGCCCAAAAAGCATAGGTTACCGAACGTCCGAAAACCGACATATATATACCGCTTGAGAAAAACTCGGTTATATTGCTAATGGTAAAAGCACCGTTAGCATCGGTAAAGGCGTAGTATACAACAAAAATAAGCGGAACAACTATGAATAGGGCAGACCATAAGAGATAAGGTGAGTTTAACAACACCTGACTGCTTCGGCTTCTGTTCATTCTTCTGCCTCCGCTTGTGCAAGTGCACTTTCCTCATTCATTTCGTCAAGTTCTTCGCTGTACGAGCTATAGTCACCGAACATACCGGAATATTCTGACTTTTTCATAATATGTATTGCGTCCGGTTCGATATAAAGACCGACGGTTTCGCCAACGTCGTGCTTGTCGGTTGTCTGAATCATCCACTTGAAGTTGTTAATATCAACAATAATTTCATAATGAACACCGAGAAAGGTGACTGACGTGACCATACCCTCTAACATACCCTTTATAGGAGGTACAATGTCAACGTCTTCGGGGCGGATAACAACGTCAACCTCTTCGTTTTCATCAAAGCCGCTATCTAAACACTCAAAATCCTTGCCGTTAAGGTTAACAAGGAAGTCTTTTTTCATAATGCCGTCTACAATGTTGCTTTCACCAATAAAATCGGCTACAAAGGCATTTTTAGGTTCGTTATAAATATCGGCAGGTGTACCTATCTGTTGGATTTTGCCCTTGTCCATTACAATAACGGTATCAGACATAGAAAGAGCTTCTTCCTGGTCGTGAGTTACAAAGATAAAGGTAATACCTGTCCTTTTTTGAAGGTTTTTAAGTTCAACCTGCATATCCTTACGTAGCTTCAAGTCCAAAGCTGAAAGTGGCTCGTCAAGAAGTAAAACCTTAGGATGATTAATAATAGCGCGAGCAATGGCAACACGCTGTTGCTGACCGCCCGAAAGTGTTTCAATTCTACGCTTTTCAAGGCCTTTAAGGTTTACTAAGGAAAGCATTTCTTCAACCTTGGCAGGAATTTCAGCCTTCGGAACTTTTTTAACCTTAAGACCGAAAGCTATGTTTTCATATACGTTAAGATGAGGGAAGAGTGCGTATCTCTGAAAAATTGTGTTGACGTTTCTTTTATGCGGAGGAACGTCGTTAATTTTTTTGCCCTCAAAAAAAACATCTCCGCTGTCGGGTGTTTCAAAGCCTGCTATTATTCTAAGGGTTGTTGTTTTACCACAGCCCGAAGGACCTAACAGCGTGACAAATTCGCCGTTCTTGATTGAAAGATCAATACTGTCAAGAACGACTTCACCATCATACGACATGCGGATTTCTTTTAAATCAATTAAGTTTTTTTCAACCATTTAAGCATCCCCCTTTGCGGACTAAAAGCCGACAAAACCATACTGGCTCTGCGCGATACTGCAGCATCTCTGTTTTGTGCCCTCCGCAAAGGGTTTTTCATAGTTCTCTAAAACATTCGTTTCGGAACTACGGCACATAACTTGATGTTGCTTACTTCAACACAGATGCAAAAACGCATTGATGTTATATTATTTATTTTTTTACAAAATGTCAATAGTTTTTAGCAAAATAGGCACTTCATTTTCGAAATTTATTCATTTTTAAGGAATAATTTTACATTTTTTCATTATGTAAGATAAAAAGTACTCAAAACCTTACAATATAATATTATACTTTTGTTAATCTAAAACTATTGCCTTTTCAAGACAGTTGTGATATACTGTAACAGTAAATGTATTGTGGGTTTTTATGTAAATTTATAAAGAGGTGAGTTGTTTGTATATTTTAGGAATCGACCCCGGTTATGCCATTGTCGGTTACGGTGTTGTAAAGTATGAAGCAAACAAATTCACCACTGTTACCTACGGTGCTGTTACCACACCAGCAAAGATGCCTTTTGTTGAAAGATTGGATAAAATTTACAGCGATTTAACTACCATTTTAAAAACCTATAAAATAGATGCTATGAGCATTGAAAAACTGTTTTTTAACACAAACTCAAAAACTGCTATCGACGTTGCGCAGGCAAGAGGTGTTATTGTGTTGGCGGCTCAAAGAAGTGGTGTTCCTGTTTTTGAATATACACCGTTGCAGGTCAAACAGTCGGTCACCGGCTACGGCAGGGCTGAGAAAAAACAGATTATGGAAATGACGCGTGTTATGCTGGGACTTAAAACCGTTCCCAAGCCTGACGATACGGCCGACGCGTTGGCTTTGGCTATTTGTCACGCGCATTGTTCCGGCTCACTTATGGGCAGGTTAAGCTATAACATTAAATGAGGTGAAGTTAAGTGATATATTCTTTAAACGGTATTTTAATTTATTCCGATAATACTGCCGCAGTTGTTGAATGCGGTGGTGTTGGTTATAAGTTTTTAGCTTCGCAAAAAACACTTTCAAAGTTGCCCACTAAAGGCTCTAACGTTTTTGTTTATACTTATATGAATGTTAAAGAGGATGCGGTTGATTTATACGGATTTGCTGATACTGACGAGCTTGAGGCTTTTAAGCTTGTGACCTCAGTAAACGGAGTTGGCCCTAAAATTGGAATTGCTCTTCTTTCGGATTTTACTCCCGATAAGTTATATTTATTTATTTCTACGGGGGATGCCAGGTCGTTGACAAGCGCTTCTGGTGTTGGTCTTAAGCTTGCACAGAGGATTGTGCTTGAGCTTAAAGATAAGGTTTCGTCTTCTGTGGTTAGTTTAGATGGGACGTCTAATAACGTTTCGTCTTCAGCCTTTACCGATGGTTCTTCGCCGAAAGATGCTGTTGCCGCGCTCATACAATTTGGTTACAGTCATAGCGAGGCAACCTCTGCCGTTGCTAAATGTGACCTTTCAAAGTCAACAGAGGATATTATCAAGCAGGCTTTATGTTTGCTTTCTACAATTTATTAACGAGGTGAAATATGTCGGAATTCGATTACGAAAGCAGGATAGTCGCTCCTGAATATACCCCTCACGATAGCGATATTGATACATCCTTGCGTCCGAAAACTATAAGTGAATATGTAGGTCAGGATAAGGTTAAGGAAAATCTTGATATATACATAAAAGCCGCAAAGCTAAGGGGTGAGTCACTCGACCACTGTTTGCTTTACGGTCCTCCCGGACTTGGTAAAACCACCTTGGCAGGAATTATCGCTAATGAGATGGGTGTTAATTTAAGAGTAACGTCGGGACCTGCTATTGAAAAGCAGGGTGACCTCGCCGCATTACTTACCAATCTTAATGAGGGTGACGTTCTTTTTATTGATGAAATTCATCGTCTTTCGCGCAGTATTGAAGAGGTACTTTATCCTGCGATGGAGGATTATGCGCTTGATATTATTATCGGCAAAGGTCCGTCTGCAAGGTCAATAAGACTTGATTTGCCTCGCTTTACATTAGTTGGCGCAACAACCCGTTCCGGTCAGCTTACCGCACCGTTGCGTGATCGTTTTGGCGTCTTGTTAAGGCTTGAACTTTATACGCCCGAACAGTTGGCCGATATTGTTATCCGTTCGGCAGGTATTTTAGGCATTGATATTGAACGTGATGGTGCATTGGAGATTGCCTCCCGTTCGAGAGGTACACCGCGTATTGCCAACCGTCTGCTCAAGCGTGTGCGTGATATTGCCCAGGTTGAGCATAACGGTGTTATAACCGAGCAGATTGCACAGCTTGCACTTTCGAGGTTTGAAATTGATGAGTTGGGTCTTGACGATTTTGACCGCAAAATGCTTACTACCATCATTAAAACCTATGGCGGCGGTCCGGTTGGACTTGATACCTTGGCGGCTGCCGTCGGTGAAGATGCAGTAACAATTGAAGACGT
>JAZRNK010000086.1:0-2686 GCA_045648145.1 Acutalibacteraceae bacterium
TTGTGGTTAAAGGGTGAAACCAGCGGTAATTATCAGCACATCGTTTCAATCACCGCCGATTGCGATAAAGACGCATTAGTGGTTGTTGTCGAAAAGGACGGCCCTGCTTGTCATAAAGGTACCGACTCGTGCTTTAACGATACCGTATTCCAGAGTGATAGCCGTTCTGCATTTTCAATGGACGGACTTTATGAGTTGCTTCAAAGCCGTAAAGACGACCTTCCCGAAGGCTCTTATACCACCTATCTCTTCCAAAAAGGTATTGATAAAATACTTAAAAAAATCGGTGAAGAATGTACCGAGGTTATAATTGCAAGTAAGGCAAACGACAAGAAAGAAACCATATATGAAGTTGCTGACCTTGCGTATCATATTATGGTTATGATGGTTGAAATGGGTATCTCGGTTGACGATATAAAAACTGAGCTTGCATCAAGACACATTATCGACCATAAAGTCAAGCAGGAGAAAATGACGGGTAATGATTAAGACTAACTTTCACACCCATACAAACCTTTGCGACGGTATTGACACACCAGAGCAAATGGTTGTTGCCGCTATTGACAAAGGGTTTATAGGTTTAGGATTTTCAGGTCATAGCTTTTTTGAACTTGATAAGGATATAACCTTATCACCCGAAAAGCTTGAAATCTACATCGCCGAAATTAACCGATTGAAAGAAGAATACAAAGATAAAATCGAGCTGTTTTTAGGACTTGAGCAGGACTATTACTCTGTGCCGCCTACTTACAACTTCGATTATATAATCGGGTCGGTTCACGTTATAAAGAAAAACGGCAAATTTGTTCCTGTTGACGTTTCGGCAGATAGCAACAAGCGAACCGTCAGCGAAATATACAACGGCGATTTTGACGCCTTTGCCGAGGACTATTTCGAAACGGTTGCCGATGTTGTAAATAAAACAAAAGCCGACATTGTAGGGCATATCGACCTTGTCTCCAAATACAGCGAGATTAACGGTTACAGTCAGTCCGAGCGTTTTTTAAAGGCCGCCGAAAAAACTGTTAGTACTCTAACAAAATCTGATTGCCTTTTTGAAATCAATACAGGAGCTATGGCAAGAGGCACCAAAAGTATTCCCTACCCTTCGTTTGAAATTTTACAGATGATAAAACGTAATAACGGCAAAATCATTTTTTCGAGTGACTGCCACGACAGACGATATCTTGATTTTGGGTTCAAAGAGGCTGTCAAATTGGCCCTTAAAGCCGGATTTACAGAGCACGTGATTTTAACCAAAAACGGCAAAAAAACAGTTAAACTATAAAAAATCACCTTTGCAAAATGCAAAGGTGATTTTTACTTTTAATGAATACTTACAGGGGGTTTGGGTTGATTTTTAGTTCTCGCACTTGTTTTGCCTTCAGGCTTAATTTCACCCGCTTTAAGCAGTGACCTTTTAGTAAGTGCAGGGCCGACAAGTTCGTATACAAGAACGCTAAATAAAATTACGTTTCGCACCAAATGTCCGTCACTCAAGGCAGTTGCTGTAAGCGCCATACCGAGCGCCACACCTGCCTGCGGCAAAAGTGTTATGCCTAAATGCTTAGTTATAGGTGCCGAACACTTGGTAACACGGCAACTACTGTAAGCACCGACATATTTGCCTAACGAACGTGCAATTATATAAATAACGCCGATAATCAAGGTTATGGGGTTGGCAAGAATTTTCAAATCAAGCTCTGCGCCCGAAATAACAAAGAATAAGACGTTCAAAGGAACCGTCCAACCATCAACACGGTCCATAAGCTCTTCCGACGTATCACAGATATTACAGAATATCGTTCCCGTCATCATACATACAAGCAAAAGTGAAAATGAACACTTGACAGGACCTATGTTAAACTCCAACATCGAAAGTCCGACGGTCAACATTACAAAAGCTACCGAAACGGTCATACGACGGCTTCGTGAATGGAAAAAGCGCTCAACCTGGTTAAGCAACCAACCCATAACAGCACCGAGTACTAATGACAGAACAATCTCAATTATCGGCTCGACAACCACGCCCATTACATTTACAGCGCCGTGCTCTAAAGCCGAAGCAATACCGAACGACACTGAAAACAATAAAAGTCCAACAGCGTCATCAATGGCAACGACCAGCATCAAAAGTCTTGTCAACGGTCCGTCTGCCTTGTATTGACGCACAACCATAAGAGTTGCTGCAGGTGCGGTAGCAGATGCAATAGCACCCAAAACAATGGCTGCCGGAAGCGAAATAATATTAGGGAACATTAAATGTACGGCTATCAAGACAATATCGACCAAAATAGTGGTTATAACTGCCTGTGCTACACCAATCGTAATAGCTTTTGTACCCATACTTTTAAGTTGCGAAAGTCTGAACTCGTTGCCCATTGAAAAAGCAATAAAGCCAAGCGCAGTCTGGGTCAATATGCTAAGACCCTCCACCTGCTCTAACGACTGAAAACCGATGCCTTTAATGCCAAGAGCACCTATAACATACGGTCCCAACAACAAGCCTGCCACCAAATACGCAGTAACTGCAGGTAGTTTTATGAGCTTAGTAATACGAGAAAGCATTAAACCACTGATAACCGCAACCGCTAATCCTATTAAATAAACCGACACAAAAAAGACCTCTTTTGTTATAAAATACCTTACTGCTGTATAATAGCACTATATTATGCCTAATTCAAGG
>JAZRNK010000087.1:0-9884 GCA_045648145.1 Acutalibacteraceae bacterium
AAATTGATTGTAAAAAGCCGTTCGGTCACATTGACAAAACGGCTTTTATAATGTATAATACATATAAGCTTTTACATGACTGACGGATTTCGCGGTTAACCGCGGGGGAGTGTAAAAGGCAATAGCCGACCGTCTGGGCAAACTAGTTCATTTAAGAGCTGGTTTGCCTTTTTGTTTTAGGCAAACCCGTCAGAAAGAGGGATGTTTATGATACACGAAAATTGGAATGGATTTAAAACGGGCGCTTGGCAGGATGAAATTAACGTTCGTTCGTTTATCCAGACAAATTATACGGAATATAAAGGCGATGGTGCGTTTCTTTCATCGGCTACCGCCCGTACTAAAGAGCTTATGACCAAGGTGCAGGAGCTTTTTAAACTTGAAAGACAGCGTAACGGCGTATTAGACATCGATGTTGACACCGTTTCCTCACTTACAAGCTATGCGCCCGGATATATTGACAAGGAAAACGAGCTTATTGTCGGTATGCAAACCGATGCACCCTTAAAGCGTGGCGTTAACCCCTTTGGCGGTATCAGAATGGCTCGTCAGGCCTGTGCCGCCTATGGTTACCGTTTGAGCGACAAGGTTGAGGATGAATTTCAATACCGCACCACCCACAACGACGGTGTTTTCCGCGTTTATACCGACGAAATGCGTGCAGCAAGAAAATGCCACGTTATTACCGGTCTGCCCGACGCCTACGGCCGAGGTAGAATTATCGGCGACTATCGCCGTGTTGCTCTTTACGGTGTTGACCGACTTATTGAAGAAAAAACCAAGGATAAACACAACCTTGCCAACGGTGTTTTTAACGTTGATAATGCCCGTTTGGCTGAAGAGCTTTACCAACAGATAAACTTTTTAAAGTTTTTAAAAGAAATGGCTTCTATGTACGGCTACGATATAAGTCAGCCCGCAAAGGATACAAAAGAGGCTATTCAATGGACCTATTTTGCTTACCTTGCCGCCATTAAGGAACAAAACGGCGCCGCAATGTCGTTAGGTAGAGTTTCGACCTTTTTTGATATTTATATCGAGCGTGATATTGCTAACGGTGTTCTTACCGAACAACAAGCACAGGAATTAATGGATGACTTCGTTATAAAGCTTCGTATTGCAAGACATTTGCGTACTCCTGAATATAACGAGCTTTTTGGTGGCGACCCGATGTGGATTACCGAAGCCGTCGGCGGAATGGGTAACGACGGAAGAACGCTTGTTACTAAAAACTCTTACCGTATGCTTAACACACTTTACACCTTGGGCTCATCGCCCGAGCCAAACCTTACGGTTTTGTGGTCAACCGCCTTGCCTGAAAGCTTTAAGAAGTTCTGCGCCAAGGTTTCGGCCGATACCGATTCTATCCAGTACGAAAACGACGACCTTATGCGTCCGCTTCACGGTGACGATTATGCTATTGCTTGTTGTGTTTCGGCAATGGAAATTGGCAAGCAGATGCAGTTTTTTGGTGCTCGTTGCAACCTTGCAAAGCTATTGCTTATTGCCATAAACGGCGGTTTTGACACTACAAGCGGTATGCATATTGGCCCTCAAATGCCGGTTATGGATACTGAAACACTCGACTTTGACGCCGTAATGGAGCGCTATAACGTTTATATCGAGTGGTTGAGCAAGCTCTACGTAAACACCATGAATCTCATTCACTATATGCACGATAAATATGCCTACGAGAAAATTCAGATGGCTCTGCACGACACAGACGTCGAGCGCCTTATGGCCTTCGGTGTTGCCGGTCTTTCGGTTGTAACCGACTCGCTTTCAGCAATTAAACACGCCAAGGTTCACCCCGTAAAAGACAGCTTGGGTTATATCGTTGATTTTGAACGCGAGGGTGATTTCCCAAAATATGGCAACGATGACGACCGCGTCGACCTTATTGCCCGTGATATTACCCATAAGGTTATCACCGAGCTTCGCAAGACACCGACCTACAGAAATGCTATTCACACCCTTTCGGTTTTGACCATCACCTCTAACGTTATGTATGGTAAGCATACAGGTGCAACCCCCGACGGCAGAGCCGCCGGCGCACCCTTTGCACCCGGCGCCAACCCCATGCACAACCGCGAGGAAAACGGTGCTTTGGCATCGTTAAACTCGGTTGCAAAATTAAGGTATGACGACTGCCGTGATGGTATTTCCAATACTTTTTCCATTACTCCCGAAACCTTGGGCAAAACCGAGGACGAAAGAGTTAATAATTTGGTTTCGATTCTCGACGGTTATTTTACCAAAAAGGCACATCACATAAACGTCAACGTGCTCAACCGCGAAACACTTATCAAAGCCTATGAAAACCCCGAGGCATACCCCAACCTTACCATTCGTGTTTCAGGCTATGCCGTAAACTTTAACAAGCTCTCGCGCGAACAACAAAAAGAGGTTATTTCGCGCACCTTCCACCAAAGCGTATGATAGGCAGAGTACATTCAATCCAAAGCCTCGGCACAGTTGACGGTCCAGGTGTGCGCTTTGTTGTGTTCTTACAAGGATGCCCGTTAAGGTGTAAGTGTTGTCATAACCCTGACACTTGGGAGTTTGACGACGGCACCGAATATTCGGCCGAAGAAATAGTTAATAAAGCCTTACGCTACCGAGAATATTTTGGCCAACAAGGCGGTATAACGCTTTCGGGTGGCGAGCCGTTAATGCAGGCAGAATTTTGTCTTGAGGTGTTTAAGCTTTGTCATAAAGCAGGTATAAACACCTGTCTTGATACATCTGGCGTTGTGCTTAATGAAACAGTAAAACAGCTACTTAACGATACCGACCGTGTTCTGCTTGATATTAAATATACTAACGACGAGCAGTACCGCGAAAACGTCGGTTGCTCTATAACCCAACCGTTAGAGTTTTTAGATTATCTTGACCGAGAAAAAATAAAAACAACTTTGCGTCAAGTCATAATTTCCACCGTTAACGATAATGAGAAAAATGTAAAAACTTTGCGCGAAATTGCAAAAAAACACCCGTGCGTTGATAAAATCGAGCTGTTGCCGTTTTGCAAGGTTTGTCAGACAAAATATACGCAAATGGGCATAGAATTCCCCTTTGCACGTTTGTCCGAGCCGACAAAAGAAAAGATGAGTGAGCTTCGAGGTCTGTTATAAGTTTACAAAAAACGGCTTCAATTTTGACGCCGTTTTCTTGTTATCTATTGTATTTTTATTTTCAATAAACTATAATTGCCTTGAAAGAGAAATAAGGAGATGTTTTTATGGGCAAAACAAAAGCAGCCTTTTCATATCTGAGTATTGTTGCGGTGGCAATTTTATTGGCGTTTAACTATCACATTTTTATCGTTACCAACAACTTTGCGCCGGCAGGCCTTAACGGTATTGCAACCATGATTCAGTACAAAACGGGTTTCAGTATCAGTTATATGTCGTTGCTCATTAACATCCCTTTATCCATATTGGCTTTCTTTTTGGTACAAAAGGCTTTTGCCGTAAAAACCTTGCTTTTCTCGTTGGTTTACTCTTTTTCTTTCTTGGCGCTGCAAAATTCGGGACTTGAGTTCATTCAATATAACGCCAAGGGACACGACACTATTTATCCCGTTATCATAAGCGGTGTTATAAGCGGTGTAGTTTATGGTATTTGCTTTAGAAACAACGCTTCAACCGGCGGTACCGATGTTGTTTCGCGCTACATCAATAAAATCAAGCCCACCACCAACTTTTTTATAGTCACCTTTACGTTGAACACGATAGTTGCAATAGTGTCGCTATTTGTCTATTCTGAAAGCAGCGTCGACTATAAACCGGTTGCGCTTTGCATTACCTATTGCTTTATTTCCACCTTTGTCGGCAACTATATTTTAAAGGGTACGAAAACGGCTTATAAATTTACAATTATTACTACCCATGCTGATGAAATTTCTAAAGATATTACTAACATCTTAAGGCATAGCGCCACCAAGATTAATGCCATAGGCACCTATTCGCACACCGAAAAATCGGTGCTGATTTGCGTTGTTAACAAGCATCAGTTAAACGATTTTCAAAATATTATCGCAAAATACGATAACACCTTTTCGTTCTACGAACTGATAAACGAAACCTACGGAAACTTTAAACATATTAAATAAAAAGCTAAAAGGCTTGACCACTCGGTCAAGCCTTTTGCTTGTGTCAATTTAAAAATTATTTGGTTGCGTATCATTTTAAGGCTTTATTCAAATTTCGATATTCGGATGGTGTCAAGCCGATAATCTTTTTAAACGCCTGAGTGAAATACATGGCATCCTCATAACCGCATTTTTCTGCTATATCTTGAATTCTTAAACTTGTATCCTCCAACAGACTGCAAGCATTTGCCATTCGCAATCTTATATAGTAAGCATAGGGTGAAATGCCCACGCACTGTTTGAATAAATGATTAAACCGACTGACACTTATTTTGAACATATCAGCATAACGGGAGGCATCATACTCTGCCGCAAAAGAATGTTCCATATTGTCGGTGACGCGTTTCATCATATGGGTTTCGGAAAAATATGTACCACGCCGTGCAAGCTTTGAAAGCAAATGTAGTGTATGGTACTCTGCGCTTAGCCTGGATAGTGCACTATCATCTAACATACTGTTTTGTATACTATCAAAAACACCTGCAAAAGAACTGCTTTTCACTTCAATTGGACAAGAAAGCGTTATTCCAAGAGACGAAAGGAGCTCCTCTACATCGCTACCCGTAAAATGCAAAAACCGATATACCGTTTTATCTTTGCCATACATTGTATATTGTTGTGGTACGTTTGGTGCATATACCCAAACCTGACCTGCCTTTAAACTGCAATCTTCAAAACAAATCTTGCCTGCTTCACAGTAAAAAAGTGACCAATCCTCTCTGCCATTTTTACGAATGGTTATTTGGTCGTTTTCTCCGCAAATAATTCGGTTTGCCGAGACAACGGCTATGGTGTGTTTTGTGCGTATCGCTTTTTTGTCATATTTTCCGTCGTATATCTGCATAAAATCACCTCTACAGTAACTATAACCATTATATCGTCATAAAGACTGCGCGTCAACTAATTAATAGCAAAATATCTATGGTATTTTGGTGTTATAACAATATGTTCTATTGTTTTTTGCAAAATATCTATGTACTATACTTATAATGACTATAGAATGTCGAAACGCTTAAAAGTGTTTCGACAAGCCGATTTTATCGGCTCCAGCAAAACTAAATTTGCAAAAATTTAATTTTGCCTATATTCATTGCAATGGCCATAGACAAATTTTTTAGAAAATTTGTGACCAAATCGTAGATTTGGTTTCGAAAAAGTGTGAATTCACACTTTTTCGAATTTCTATAATCATTATAAAGCACAAACAGAAAGGAAGCTTTTGTTATGAAAAAAATCACTTTCATCGGAGCCGGTAGTATGCAATTCACCACAGCGGTTGTACAAGACATCACAACCTATCCGGCTTTGGATACCGCAGAAATCTGTTTAATGGATACAAATGAATATCATCTTAAAGAAATCACCAAATGTGTAGAACGCATTAAAAAAGAGTTGGGTTCTGCCATTACCATCACATCAACTACCTCTCGCGAGGAAGCTTTGACCGGTGCCGATGCCGTTGTCGTTACCGTTTTTAACGGCGACGTAGATATCTGGCGTCACGAAATTGAAATTCCCTTGAAGTACGGTGTTAATATTAACATTGGCGATACCCGTAGCGTTTCCGGTATTTTCCGCGCTTTACGAAACATTCCGCTTATGCTCGATATCTGCCACGATATAGAGCGAATCTGTCCTAACGCTTTTATGCTTAACTACACCAACCCAATGGCTATGCTTTGTAAAGCAATGCAGACCTACACCAAGGTTGACGTTACCGGTCTTTGTCATAGTGTTCAAGGCACCTCTAAAATGTTGGCTGAATGGGCAGGTGCAGATTACGCAAACGTTACCTATACCTGTGTTGGTATAAATCACTTGGCCTTCTTTACAGAATTAAAGGAAGGTGACAAGGATCTTTATCCTATTATTAAAGAAAAGGTAAACACCGAAGAAATATATAAGAAAGAAAAGGTGCGTAACGAAATATTCAAGGCTTTTGGCTACTATGTAACCGAATCCAGCGGACACAATTCTGAATACAATGCTTGGTTCCGTAAACGCCCCGACCTTATTCGTAAATATTGCTCAACAGAGGGTGCAAACTGGAATCCGGGCGAATACGCATATTCTTTAAAACAGCGACAAGACCCGTTACGCTTTGAAAATCAAGTAAAAGCATTTATGAAAAAGCCTCTCGAGAAAAAACGCGGTCAAGAATATGCCGCCAATATAATAAATGCTCGTATTGGTGATGGCACTCCTTTTGATTTTAATGCAAACATCATCAATAACGGTAGCGTAGAAAACCTACCATATGATGCTTGTGTAGAAATCCCTGTTACAGCTACAAAAGACGGATATATCCGTAAATATCAAGGAAAAATGCCCAGCCACTTGGCTCCATTAGTAGCCTATACCGCCTCAATCGAGAATTTGGTTGTAGAAGCTTGGGAGAAAAAGTCAAAGCAGCTCGTATATCAGGCTGTGTCGTTAGACCCGCTTTGCTCTGCTGTACTTAGCCTTGAGGAAATCCGTGAGATGTGCGACGAGCTCTTTAAAGTCAACAAGGAATATTTGGGCGATTATCAATAACTCTAATGTAAAAGGCTTGACCAATCGGTCAAGCCTTTTTTTGCGGTGGGAGCAAGCCCCCGCCCTACATTCGCAAATATTTTCACATCAACGTCCAAGACAAATTCCTCTGCTGTCAATGTATGACACCATGCTATATCGATTAATATTTTAATCCACTTGCAATCTCATCGGTAATGCAAAAAGTGACGTTACTGTGTGTTCTAAGTAAACTCGCAGGTATTTGAGGTTGAATTTTGTCTTGTAATACATGCTTGAATATTCCATGTTGCCACGGTCTGTTTAACGCTATATATATGGAACGCGACTCTAAAATCTGTTTCATGCCTATAGTAATACACCATTCGGGCATACCTCTCAAATCACCACGCTGATATCCGTAAGCGTTGATTGTTCTTGTTTCTCTTGTTATGGGCAAAACCCTTGTGCCAAGCTTTGCAAATTCTTCGGCTGTAACCGGAGAGTCTTCTTCCTCCGCTTCATTAAATGCCAAGTGTCCGTTTATTCCAAGACCACCAAGACACAAGTCTACACCGCCGAGGTCTTGTATCATCTGGTCGTACTCTACGGTTTTATCAGGTTCGGGAAACAAACGCTGTGACACCGGCATAACCAAATCCTCATCCACGAGAGAATAAAATTCGGTGTACATTCTGCGCTTAAAACTCATCGGATGATTTTCGTCTATTATGGTGTCAGGGTCAAGCATATATTCATCCATGTTAAAAAAGTATACGTTTTTCAAGCTAACGTGAAGTTGGTTTACAAGCTTTGCAAGAATTGGGTACTGATCTGTAGGGCCAACGGGAACTATCATTACGGTTTTTTTGCCCTGTTCGTTATTTTTCATAATGACATCAAGCATACGAAGTGCCATATCGAAATAAACATCCCACTCGGTTTTTACAGTTTTAATTGTCATATTGTTCATTTTTTCCATTTTTTATTATCCTTCAAATTAAAACCCTATAGGTTCATTATTTTTCAAGTGTTCAAATAATTGATTGAGCACCATAAATGCTCGTACATTATGGAACGGACCTTTCCAATCGCTACCCTTTATTTGCGAAATAGGTGTACCGTCCCTATGAAGATGACCATACCATTCGGGATAGCCCGGGTCCTTGAAATGCTGATACGAATAATCGAATATCTTTTCAAACCATTCCAAATATCGTTCTTCCTTGGTATACCAGTACGCATAGGTCAAGGCTACCATAGCCTCGCAATGAACCCAAAACAGCTTCATGTCCCACTCGAGACTAAAAACGGGCATATCGTGCAGGTCTACAAAATAAAATATGCCACCCTTTTCCTTGTCCCAACCCCGCTCTAAAGACCACTCCGTTACCTTTATGGCCAATTCCATAAGGCTTTTGTCTTTTTTAACGACTGCTTCTTTCATCATAAACCAGGCAGTTTCCATACTATGTCCGGGATTCAAGAATCTACCGTCGGGAGTATCAATGAAATCTCCGCTTTCGTCTACCGTTTCAAACAAGGCTTTGTGCTCCGGCTTTATGAAAACAGTTGTCAGAGTTTTGAGGCAATCTTCAATCATTTTTTCATATATGGGATTATTATCAATTTCACGCATTGCCTGTGATACATTCAGCATAATCATAACAATGCTGTGTCCCTTTCGAATTCTGGTATCTGGATTTACTTTGGGTTGAAAAAACATAGGAGTTGTATAATATTTGAGAAACAAGTTATAAAGCCATATTGCACGTTCTTTAACGCTTGCTTCACCGGTTGCCTTATAGTATTCCGCAAATCCCATAATGCTGAAGGCTTCCGAAAAATAATATCTTCTTTCCACTAGAGGACTACCGTCACGGGTAACACGAAAATACATATGGTTATTTTCAGCAAAACAATATTTGTTGATAAACTCATATCCGGACCTTGCCGCGTCAAGCCATTCGCTTTTCTTGCCAAACTCGTTATATAGCTTTGAAAACATCCAAAGGCTTCTTCCTTGCTGCCATACGGATTTATCCTCATAAAACAAATCGCCGTTTCTGTCAAACCCACAAAGATAACCGCCATATTCCTTATCAACCGACCTTTCGGTCCAGAACGATACAAAGTCGTTCATTAGAATATCTTTGGTTTCTTTATAATATTTTTCAAAAAAATCTTTTTTCATAAAACACCTTCATCATACTATATATCTCTTGTAATATGTTTTTCTTTGTATTATAATTGTACATATATTAATTTGGAAAAACTATAATATTTTTGATAAATAATATAACTGTATTGACTTAACAAGGAGTGAAATATTTGTTAATTGAAGAGTTTACACATAAATATACTTCTATTCCTTTTGCTACCGTTTCACGCAAGCATAGAAAACACACTGTTGCAAATAACATTGATACACTTTTTCATATACACAAAGAGGTAGAATTATTATTAGTATTGTCAGGAAGAGCAAAACTGTTTGTTGAGGAAAACACATTAGATATCAAATGCGGCGATCTCGTTTTGATTCCGCCATACGCAATGCACCGATATACCATTTTCTCCGATTATGACTTTGAACATTACTGTATGTGCTTTGATTTAGATTTACTATATGATAAAACGCTTAAAAATGAACTTGAAAATGGCACAGTCACCTTTAAAAACGTTGTTGAAAGCAATGAAAAGTATGCCGTTTTGGTAAAAGAAGCATTTGAATCAGACGCGACCAAAAAAGATGGTTGGGAGCTAAAAGTGATTGGTAATATTTCTTTACTTTTTAGCGCCTTAAAAGAGGATAAATTTATATTGGCTAAAAACACTAATGACAAAAAGCCAATTTGCCATAAAATAATCGATTATATTAACAAAAATTATACTAATGATATAACCTCATCAGATATAGCAAAGGAATTGTTTTTAAACCATAGTTATTTTTGCAGAATGTTTCGTGATAATTTTGGACATTGTTTTCAAAATTATCTGTGTATGTATCGCATTGAAAAATCAAAGTCATATTTAAAAAACACAGATATGGACGTTTCGGAAATCGCATCACTTGTAGGCTTTAACAGTTTTAGCTATTACAGTAAAAAATTCAAAGAATACACTTGTTTAAAGCCAAGCGAATATCGAAACAATGAAAAATGAGTAGCCGACTTCGGCTACTCATTTTTATATCATCTGCCTTATCCAACAAACAATTCCATACACCACGCTTGCAACA
>JAZRNK010000088.1:0-6015 GCA_045648145.1 Acutalibacteraceae bacterium
CAAGAAAATAAATATTAAACTGCCACCGGGTAGTGAAATGCAAAAGCATTCGTTTGCACATCGTTAGGTCTTTGAAGATGTGTTGGCGAATGCTTTTTTTAAGGAGAAAAAATGAAAAAAGAGATTTCTTATTTTTCAAAACTAGAGCTAGGCTTGTGGGGCGTATCGGCATTGTTAATACTTGTGTCCTTTTTTGTGTTTGAAAAAAGTAACTATTTAACATTAGTGGCATCACTTGTTGGTGCAACGTCCTTGATTTTTAATGCAAAGGGCAATCCATTCGGGCAGATTTTGATGATTTTGTTCAGCTTGTTATATGGTGTGATTTCGTTTCAATATGCTTATTATGGAGAAATGATAACCTATCTCGGAATGACCGCGCCAATGGCATTAGTAGCGCTTGTTTCGTGGCTTAGGCACCCATATAAGAACAATAAAACCGAGGTTGCTGTTAATAGCCTTAAACCAAAAGAGAGCGTGTTAATATTTGTGCTTTCAGTAGTTGTGACTGTCGGGTTTTATTATATACTTGTGTTTTTCAATACCGCTAATATTATACCAAGTACAATTTCTGTTACAACAAGCTTTGTTGCCGCATACCTAACTTTTAGAAGAAGCCCGTATTTTGCAATTGCGTATGCATTAAATGATGTTGTGCTTATCTTATTGTGGGCAATGGCATCAGTAGATGATGTTTCTTATATATCGGTAGTAATATGCTTTGTAATATTTTTAGTAAACGATATTTATGGCTTTATTAGTTGGATGAATATGAAAAAAAGACAACAAAATTAAAAATTTAGAGCACCGAGATTTCTCGGTGCTCTAAATTTTAATACTTAAGTTCGTAGTTTTCACCGGTAATTCCCGACAAGACGCCTCGGTTCAACAAGGCTTGATTGTCCTCGTGAGCAATTATCCATTTGTTTTGACGGAAAATCTTTTTGTCATCAGGCCTTGTTTCAAGGTCGGTGTTAGTACCTTTGGGTAAAGCGACAATGCAACCGAAGCCGTCGCTTGATACCTCGCAGGGACAGAAGTGTAATGTAGTGGCGAACACCTCAATTACAGTGCCTTGCGGAACGTAAAACGCGGTGAATTTTGAAGAATCAATTTTACCGTCTACAACATCCCAAACGTGACCCAAAAACAAAACAAGCGGTGTGATGGCAATGTTAACCTCGCTGGTTGTATGCCATTCGGTAGCGTTGAGGAAATTGCTGTGTCCCCAGCAGTAACCGATTTGGGTGGGCAAGGTGCCGTAAAGCTCGTTTTCGATTTCTTTAGCAACGGGTAATGCCTCAAACTCCTCGACCGATGCCTGATAAGAGGAGCCCTCAGCGGGCAGGGGGATTTTTTTGGCAGTCTCGATAAGTTCGTTAGCGTTTATGGTTTTAATCACTTTGCCAAACGAAGCAAATTTTTCGCTGTCAACCGAAAAAATTTCAAAATCACTGTTTTTCTGATTAAGTAAATTAAGCATATCAGTCACCCGTTCAAAATTAAGCCTTTCCGTTTGCACCGACAAGGTGAATCTTCTCAAGAGCTAACTTTTTAACGCTCTCGATAGGATGTTTCATAAACAGGTCAATAGCAAGGCTTCTGTTGGGGTCGTTCAAGGTTTCCAAGGTGCCGTCAGCGAATGCACAGCAAACATCGGTACCAATGTTCATTTTGCGGATACCTGCTTTGATTGCTGCTTTAACCTGGTCGTCGGGAATACCCGAGCCACCGTGAAGAACAAGCGGAGTACCGCCGGTAGCCTCTCTTATTGCCTTTACTCTTTCAATATCAAGGCAGGGGGTCTTTTTATAATGACCGTGAGCGTTGCCGATTAAAACAGCAAGACAGTCAACACCGGTTCTCTTGACAAATTCTGCAGCTTCTGCAGGGTCGGTATACTCTTCCATAGCTTCGTCGTTAACACTTCCGATGTGACCAAGCTCACCCTCAACACCAACGCCAATAGCCGAGCAAATTTCAACAATGTGGCGTGTGGTTGCAACGTTTTCTTCAAATGAATGAACCGAACCATCGTACATAATACCGGTTGCGCCCCAGCGAAGAGCCTTTTGAGCCTCCAATTCAGTCGGGCCATGGTCAAGATGGAAGCAAATCGGAACACTTGCTTTTCTTGCTGCGGCAACGATAGCAGGGCAAAGGTAGTAGCCAACCTCCTCGTTCAAAAGCCGGGGATAAACTTGAATAATAACGGGGGCTTTAGCTTCCTCGGCAGCTTTTGCAACACCCATTATGGTTTCGGTGTTGTATACGTTAAAGGCAGGAACACAGTAGCCGCCTTCTTCAGCCATCGCAATAATTTCTTTTAATGATACTAACATAGCAATTCTCCTAAATTTACAAAATTTTAGACCGCAACATTATGCAAACAGGTTTACATAATGTTGCAGGTCTTTTGTTTATCAGATGGATTTGTCTACCTTTAAGTTGGGGAAGTATTTGCAGAATTCGGCAATTTCTTTTCTGTAATCGCCTTCCATTTCAACAAAGTGGTGGATGTAAGGTCCGTCGATAAGGCGGTCTTCCACCTTTTGCAAATCTTCAAACTCGCCCCAGATATATGTACCGTGGGTCTGCGGTCCTTCGGTGGTTTTGCAAAGAAGCGGTAAAATCATATAGTCGCCGCTCTCCTGGTCGATACGGGCAACGGTATAGGTACCGTCCTTGCCTCTGAACCAAGAACGCTGGTTAACAAGACGAGCAACGCTGTCGATACCGCTTTCGGCCTTCTGCGAAATCGGGAACGGTCCGCAGTGCCAGAGCAGTTCGGCATTTTTGTTTTCGGGGTGACGAACGGTAAATTCGCCAAATAACGGCTTACCCTTGCCCAATGTAGCAGACTTAAGTAAGGCCATGGTAAGAGCGCAGTGAACGTCACTCTCGCAGGAAACGAGATAACCCATATCGTTAAGAATACCGTATACGGTACAGGGTGCAAGGCCGTCAAACATAATGGGTGTTGCAGTCCAACATTCAGCCGAAATAACATCCAAGTTATATTCTTCGAATAAGTGCTTATACATAACAACCATAGTTGCCATGGGTTTAACGTATTTGGGAGTTAAGTCGTCCATTGTATAGTTGGCGATAATGTAGTTTTCAACCTCGGCGATTTCGTCCTGGTAGTTTTCGGCGGCAATCTTCATACGGTTTTCGATAATAGCAAAGTTAAGAGCTACTATTCTGATACCGAATTTCTCCATCAACTCGCCTTCGTTCCAGATAACCGAGAAGAAGGGTGTGGGACGTGAGCCAACCTGACCGACACGCATACCCTTGAAGTTTTTAACCATACAGGCAACCTTTACAAAGCTCTCAAAGCCCTCTTTGAACTCGTCGCTTTCAACTCTGCAGCAGGGAAGATGTGAGAACGGAATATGGTATCTCTGCATCTGGCGTGATACACCGAACAAGCCGCACTGTGAGTCGGTCGGACGCATACCGTCAACATAATACTCGTCATCCAACGGAGCCCAAAGCAAAACGGGTTTGCCCAAAGCCTCGGCGATGTCAGCAGCTGCTTCTTCGTTACCAAAGTTACAGTTGATGATCATTACGGCGTCAACCTTTTCGTTTTTAAAGCGTTCAACAACCTCGGCTGCCGAAGCGTCATCAAAAACCAAATCATTTGTGCCGATACCCTTGTTGTCAACAAAAGATACGTTCTCGTTAGCAAAATTGTTCTCTATGTACTCAACAAAACGCTTTCCGCGCTGTTCAGCAGAGTACCAAGTGAGGAACGTACCTCTCGGGCGGTCGGTGGTATTTCTTCTCATAGCCACCAAGCCAATTTTTACCTTGTAATCTAACATAATAATCCCCCTATTTATTTAGTGTGACGGAACTTGACCCCGTTACATTAACCGAGTAAAGTCAAACTAAATTTCTACTTTAAATATACTACCTTTTAAAATTAAAGCAAGATTTTTTTCGACTTTTAATCGGTACGATTCGATTTTTTGTTTAAAAGTATTAGTATTGACTTGAAAAACTGTGTATTATATAATGAAATCAGCAGTTTATGGGAGGTGTTTGTCATAAAAGAGAAAACCCTGTCACAGTTGATATATAGTGATTTCGATTTAAAAAACATTACTGTTAATAAGGTTACGGCGCCCTACTTTAATAAGGTCAACTATCTTGAAAAGGGCAGAACGCAGAACTTATTACACTTTATGACTTCGGGCGGACGGGAATATCTTGTCAACAATCAGCATTTTACCGTTCCTGCCGGAAGTGTGCTTTTTATACCCGACAAAACCGCCTATTGCACAGAAATTGTAGATAGTGATAAGGAAAACTATAGCGGAATAAGTATATGCTTTGATATGGTACAGTCACCGTATGAAAAGCTTATTATAACACCCGACGTGTATTATGAATGGGGTGGCAACATCTCAAAGGTTATAGATTATTTTAAGGATATTGAGCAAATGTTTTCCGATTCATCCATGTCGGTATTAAGGCTGAAAATGAAATTGTTTCAACTGATACACAGTCTTTGCGGCTCGGATATCAATACCTCTCGTAACAGCGACCTTATAAAACCGGCTTTGGTGTTCATAGCCGAGCATTATAACGAGAATTTACCCGTAAGCGTTTACGCCGAAAAATGCCGTGTCAGTGAAAGCTATTTCAGAAAGAAGTTTTTAGAATGTACCGGTATGTCACCGTTGGATTACCGAAATGAGCTTCGACTTAATGAGGCAAAAAGAATGTACCAGAAAAACTACAACTTACAAGAAATTGCCGAAAAGGTCGGTTTTAATGATGCAGGGTATCTGTCAAAGGTTTATAAGCGTCATACGGGTTCAAGCCTTAAACGCGACGCAAAATATGTATAAATCATTGGCGTAGCAAGGCTTTTCTTGCTTTGTAGTCGGGCATATATTTTTCGACTAAGGCCCAAAAGCTTTTGCTGTGGTTGTGGTGACGAGTATGAGCAAGCTCGTGCAAAACAACGTAGTCGATAGCTTCTTGAGGGTATTGCATAAGAATATATGAAAAACAAATGTTGTTTTTGCCGCTGCAACTGCCAAACCTGGTTTTTGCCGAGGTGATTTTTACGCTTTCGGCTTTAAGTCCCGTAAGTGATGAGAAAAATTCAACACGATCGGGCAAAACTTCGGCAGCCTTTTGTTTTAAAATCTTAATTTCCTCGTCGGATAATTTTGGATGAGCAGCTTGATAATCAAGTTGCTTTTTTATTGCTTTTTTAAGCCAGCTTTCGTGGGAAGCAACAAATTTTTCAATGGTTGCATCAGGCATTGTTAATGGCGCGCGGACGGTTATTTCGCCGCTTTTTCCGACGCAGAGCGCCATTGTTTTTCGTTTAGAGCGTATTATTTCGTAGTTCATACTTTCGTTTTTCGCTTAAATATTTTGGTTAACAATCGGTCTAAAAACGGCGTTTCAACAACAATGATTGCTGCGAGCATAAGCGCACAGCCGATGGCCTCTTTTATGCCGGGAAGTTGCTTGTAAAACACACAAGCGGCGAGCAAAGCGAACAATGATTCAAGACTCATTATTATAGATGCTATAGAAGGCTCACTGTATTTTTGACCGACAACCTGTAAGGTGTAGGCAACACCAGACGACATAGTACCCATATAAAGAATGGGTAATGCGGTGTCGAGTATAACCGATACGTTGGGCTTTTCAAAAATAAACATAAGAACAAGCGAAATAGCGCCGGCCGTAAAAAATTGCACGCTCGACAAAGCAACCCCGTTTGTAAGAGGCGACCAGTGTGCAACAACAATAATATGTAACGAAAAAGCCAAAGCGCAGAGAATAAGGAACACGTCGCCTACGGCTATTGAAAAGCCGTTCTTAACGCTGATGAGGTATAAGCCGATTACGGATAAAAGTATACCTGCAAGCACCGACGGACGCATTTTCTTTTTAAATATAATTTCAAAAAGTGGTACGATTATTATGTATAACGCAGTTATAAAGCCTGCCTTTCCCGAATCGCCTTTGGCAATATCG
>JAZRNK010000089.1:0-5766 GCA_045648145.1 Acutalibacteraceae bacterium
AAATCACTTGCGGCAACCTCAAAGCTGCAACGTGTTCTCGTGCTGGTTTTTTCAAAAATAAGGGCGATGTTTTTACCCTCACAAAGCTTATGAGGAATGCCGTTTTTCTTTTTGGCTTTAAGCTCAGCGGCAAAATCAATAAGACCTTCTATTTCTTCACTTGTAAAATCAAGTAGCTTTAAAAAATCTCTTCCCTTTAAGTTCATACCTTTAACTCCTTTAATCAGCTTCGCATACCGATTTTATAACGTTAACGGCTTTTTCAAGCTGTTCCATAGGTATATTAAGTGCAGGTAAAAGCCTTACCTTGTCTTTAGCTTTTATAACAAGTACACCTTTTTCCATACACTGCTCTATTACTAAGCCGGCATCCTTTTTGGTCTTAATACCAAGCATAAGACCAAGGCCGGTAACACTTTCAATACCCTTTGAATTTTCTAATAAATTAATAATAAATTCCGATTTTTCGGTAACTTCATTTAAAAGCTTTTCGTCTAAACGGTTTATAATGCTAAGCGCGCCTGCACAGCATACTGGGTTACCGCCAAAGGTAGAGCCGTGAGAACCAAAGCCCAACACATCTGCAACCCTTTCACCTAAAAGTGTCGCACCCAAAGGTAAGCCGCCGCCAAGACCCTTCGCCGTCGAAACAATATCAGGTGTAATACCGTAATTCATGTATCCGTAAAGCTTACCCGTTCTACCGTTACCTGTCTGTACCTCGTCACAAATAACAAGAACATCGTGCTTTCTTGCAACGTCAACAACTGCAGAAACAAAGTCCTTTTCAAGCGGTAAAACTCCGCCCTCACCCTGCACAACCTCAAACATAATAGCCGCGCACTTATGACTTGCTAACAAAACCTGTACTTCTTCAATACAGTTGGCCGTTGCGTGAAAAAAGCCCTCGGTCAAAGGTGTAAAATCCTTATGAAACACCTCTTGTCCCGTTGCCGCGAGGGTTGTCACGGTTCTTCCGTGAAAACTGTTGTTTAAGGTTATTATATTATAATACTCCTTGCCCTTTTTCTCGGCGGCATATTTTCTCGCAACCTTAATGGCGCACTCGTTTGCCTCGGCACCGGAGTTAGAGAAAAACACCTTCTTCATGCCTGTTTTTTGACATAAGACTTCAGCCAATTTAACACACGGCTCGGTATAGTAAAGATTAGACATATGCTGTAATTGACCTAACTGAGCCATCACCGCTGCCATCCATTCGTCATCACAAAGACCAAATGTATTAACGGCAATACCGCTCGATAAATCAATATACTCTTTGCCTGTTTCATCATACACTAAAGAGCCCTTACCGCTTTTTATTGCAAGAGGAAAACGTGCATAGGTATTAGCAACATACTCCTTATCTAAAGCTTTTAAATCCATAAAAAAACACCTATTCGTTAATAAACATAGTACCAATACCCTCATTGGTAAGAGTTTCAATCAATATAGCGTGAGGTATTGTTCCGTCAATAATAAAAACCTTTTTAACACCCCAGTTAATTGCATTGATACAGCATTCAACCTTGGGTAACATACCGCCACAAATAACACCTTTTTCTATCAAAGCAGGCGCTTCACTAACCTTAATTTCAGAAATCAAGGTCGAAGGGTCGTCCTTATCCTCTAAAATACCACAAATATCGGTCATGGAAATAAGACTTTCAGCGCCCAACTCACCTGCAATTTTTGCAGCAGCAGTATCGGCATTAATGTTATAAATATTACCCTCGCTGTCGCAACCGATGGTAGAAACAACAGGAATGTAACCCTTTTCCAAAACGTCAAGTACAGGCTTAACGTTAACGCTTGTAATATCGCCCACAAAGCCAAGCTTTTCGTCCTTCATCTTGGCTTCAATCAAGTGACCGTCAGTTCCGCAAAGACCGATTGCATTGCCACCCTTGTTTTGAATAAGATTGACAAGTGTCTTGTTAATCTTACCTGCAAGCACCATCTGAACAACGTCCACCGTTTCCTTATCGGTCACTCGAAGTCCGTTGACAAATTCACTTTCTTTGCCTATTTTAGAAAGCATTTCGGTTATTTCAGGACCGCCACCGTGGACAAGTACAACCTTGACGCCGATAAGCGACAAAAGAACGATGTCTCGCATTACCGAATCCTTAAGCTTTTCGTTAATCATAGCATTTCCGCCGTATTTAATAACAACAACCTTGCCGTTATATTCCTGAATATACGGTAAAGCGTGAACCAGAACCGATGCACGCTCTGCATTTGAAATTTTCATAACATTCAACCTCTCTAAAAATCAGGTGCGGTAGTCACCGTTAATTTTTACGTAATCATAAGTAAGGTCGCAACCCCAAGCGGTTGACGAAAAATCACCGGAATTAAGTTCTACCAAAATCTCTAACTCATTTTCAAGCAAAATTTCCTTCGCTTTTTCTTCCGAAAAATCAACACCTGCTCCATCCTTACAGACCAAAATTTCGCCCTTTAAAGATTTAAAGGAAACGTCAATTTTTTCTACGTCAACCTTAGCAGAGCTGTAGCCAATAGCACAAAGCACTCTACCCCAGTTAGCATCAGAGCCAAACATTGCCGCCTTAACAAGTGACGAGCAGATAACACTTTTAGCAACGATTTTAGCCGTTTCTTTATTATCCGCGCCCGAAACCTTACATTCAAGAAGCTTGGTTGCACCTTCGCCATCAGCCGCAATATTTCTGCAAAGATAAACGGTAACGGTATTAAGAGCCTTCATAAATGCGTCAAAGCCTTCGCCCTCGCATACAATTTCCTTGTTACCTGCGGCACCGTTGGCAAGTACCGTAACCATATCATTAGTTGACGTATCGCCGTCAACACTAACCATATTAAAGGTTTCGGCAATATCGCACGACAACGCCTTTTGAAGCATTTCACTGCTAATAGCACAGTCGGTTGTAATAAAAACAAGCATGGTTGCCATGTTGGGATGTATCATACCCGAGCCCTTGGCAATACCACCGATTTTACATTCAACACCGTCAACCGTAAAGCTGACAGCTATTTCCTTAACCTTGGTGTCGGTAGTCATTATACCCTCTGCCGCCGAAAGTGAATTGTCACCCAACTCATTTATAAGCATAGGTATACCGCTTTTTATAGGCTCTATGTCAAGCGGCTGACCGATAACACCGGTAGATGCAACAACTACGTCTTGGTTGCTTATATTTAAAGCATCAGCCAAAAGACTACTCATCTGCTCGGCAATCTCAATTCCATTAGCGTTACAGGTATTAGCGTTTCCGCTATTGCAGATAATTGCCTGTGCCTTGCCGTCGGACAAATGCTTTTTTGTAACAACAAGCGGTGCACCTTTAACAAGATTGGTTGTATATACAGCCGCGGCATTTGCCGGAACCTCGCTATAAATAAGCGCAAGATCATTTTTTGTTTTATTCTTACGTATTCCGCAATGTACGCCCGATGCCTTAAATTTCTTTGCGGCACACACTCCGCCTTTAATAATTTCCATACTGTCCTCCGTTATATCTCAAGACCAAAATCATTTTGCTTGTTTAATACAATATTCAAGCACTCCAACGCAGCGCCCGACGCACCTTTACCAAGATTATCGTACAACGCCACCAAAAGAATTCTATCCTCATTACCGCAAACGGTAATCTTCATACTGTCCTTACCTGCCAAAACGGTTGTTTCCAAAAATCCACCGTTATCAGCGCTCTCGTCGTAGGATACGATAGGCCCTACGTATTTATTTTTATAAACCGCCTTTATATCCTCAACGGTTTTGCCGTTATTTAACTGCTCCTTAAAAATTGGCACGGTCACCTGCATACCACTGAAAAAATCAGACACAACGGGTGAAAAAATCGGAAAATTCTCAAGACCCGTAATACTTTTCATTTCCTTTAAATGTTTATGCTGTTGTGTGATAGCGTACTGACGGGGTGCTGACAAAAGCTCATCACGGTTTTCATCCTCATATTGAGCAATCATTTTCTTGCCGCCGCCACTATATCCCGTAATTGAAAAACACGACAATAAAGCTGAGCTATCCAATATGCCCGCCTCTATCAACGGATAAACTAAAGCAATAAACCCGCCTGCATGGCAACCTGGAACGGCAATTCTCTTAGATGTTGCTACCTTCTCGGCATGGCTTTTTGAAAGCTCGGGAAAACCATATGCCCAACCGTCGTTTGTTCTATGTGCGGTTGAAGTGTCGATAATAACGGTATTTGGATTTTCAACCAAACCGACAGCCTCTATAGCCGCCGCATCAGGAAGACAAAGAAAAGCAACGTCGGCTTTATTAAGAGCTTCCTTACGGCAGTTTATGTCCTTACGGTTTTCTTCCGATAAGGTAATAACCTCAATATCATCACGTAAAGCAAGTCGATTATATATTTTAAGTCCGGTAGTACCTTCCTTACCGTCAATAAAAATCTTTTTCATATTTTTGCCCTCTCTAAACAATTTGAGAAATATCATTTTTGCATATTAATTGTATATATAATATCACAAATTGCATATATATGCAATTAATATTCAAAAAATCCATTATTTTTGTCGTATCGCACAAACTATTTGCATAAAATTGCACAATATTGTGAATATTGATAAATGCTCGGTATTTTTATACAAAAAGCAAATAATTAATGCAGCCAGACACCTTTCGGCTGCACTAATTATTTAATAGCTTTTAATTAAACTTGGCTTCACAGTAAAAACAACGGTAAACCTTGTTTTTTAAATCGGTTAATTTAAAAACACTGGGTAAATCCTGCTCACAAGAGGTTATACATCTCGGATTTTTGCACTTAATAACATTAGTAAGTCTTTCAGGTACGGCAATGCTTTTTTTCTCAACCAAAACGCAGTTCTTTATAATGTTTACGGTTGCTTCAGGGTCAACAAAGCCAATAACGTCAAGGTTGACCGGAATATCGGCATCAATCTTAATAATATCCTTTTTACCCATCTTCTTGCTGGGAACGTTCTTAATCAACGCAACCGAGCAGTCAAGACTGCCAAGCCCCAACAGATTATAAAGCTGCATACCCTTACCTGCTGTTATGTGGTCAATTACAATTCCGTTTTTTATGCTGTCAATATTCACGGCTTTACCCCCAACAGTTTCATAATAAGTGCCATACGGATAAACTTACCGTAATGCGCCTGCTTAAAATAGCACGCTCTCTTATCAGAGTCAACCGCCGTCGAAATTTCATTAACCCTCGGCAACGGGTGCAATACGCACATATCCTCTTTTGCAAGCTTCATCTTATCCTCGGTGAGTATGTAGCTGTCCTTAAGTCTTAAATAGTCTTCCTCGTTAAAGAAGCGTTCTCTTTGCACCCTTGTCATATACAAAATGTCAAGGTCACCGATAACCTCTTCCAAAGACTCGCTTTGAACGTACTCAATATTTCTGTCCTTAATATACTCCTGCTTAACAAAGCTCGGAAGCTTCAATTCTTCCGGTGAAACAAGCACAAATTTAATACCCTTATATCTCGACATAGCACCGATAAGTGAGTGAACAGTTCTACCAAACTTCAAGTCACCGCATAAACCAATGGTAAGGTTTTCAAACCTACCCATTTCGTGCTTAATGGTAAGTAGATCGGTCAATGTCTGTGTAGGATGATAATGACCGCCGTCACCGGCATTAATTATAGGTACAGTTGTATGGTCAGCCGCAACAATAGGAGCACCCTCTTTAGGATGACGCATAGCGATAATGTCGGCATATCCGCTTACTACCTCAATAGTGTCGGCAACACTCTC
>JAZRNK010000090.1:0-2913 GCA_045648145.1 Acutalibacteraceae bacterium
AACGTTCATCCGTCGCTGATTCCGTCTTTTTGCGGAAAGGGTTTTTATGGGCTTAGAGTTCACGAGGCGGCGTTGGAGTATGGTGTTAAGGTTACGGGTGCTACGGTGCATTTTGTAAACGAGATTCCAGACGGTGGCAAAATTATAATGCAAAAGGCCGTTGAAATTAAAGACGGTGACACTCCCGAAGTTTTACAAAAAAGAGTTATGGAAGAGGCAGAATGGAAAATACTGCCGTTATCTTTAGAAAAGGTTTGTAGCGAATTAATTTAGTAAGGGTGATTAAAATGGCATTGTTTGATTTGAAAAAATTGTTATCTGAAAATACGTATCCCGGCAGAGGTATTGTTATTGGCAAATCTGCCGACGGTAAAAACGCTATGATTGCTTATTTTATTATGGGCAGAAGCGAAAACAGCCGTAACAGGATTTTTGAGAGATTTGACGGTGGTATGAGAACCAAGGCTTTTGATGAGTCGAAGCTTTCGGACCCCAGTCTTATAATTTACAACCCTTACTTAAACACAAAGGGCGGTAATATTGATATTATCACTAACGGTGACCAAACAAATACTATTTATGAGTTCATTAACAACCCCGAGAGAAAGGGTATGACCGATGATTTTGAAAAAGCACTTGGTTTTCGAGAGTTTGAGCCTGACGAGCCTAACTTTACACCTCGAATTTCGGGTATTTGTTATTACTGTTTTCCAAGAAATACTTTCGTTTACAAGCTTTCGATTCTGAAGTCTGCTAATGGCAGAAAGGACTCATGTCAGAGGTTTTTCTATGATTATGGTGAGGGCGAGAACGGAATAGGCCATTTTATCCACACCTACAAGTGTGACGGCAATCCAATTCCGTCATTCTACGGCGAGCCTGAAGAGGTAGCGCTTCCTAACACAGCCGAGGAGTTAGCCGATATGGTTTGGAGCAATCTTAATGAGGACAATAAGGTTTCACTTTTTGTTCGAGTTGTTCCGCTTGACGGCAGTGAGCCTAAAGAAATTATTATCAACAAAAACAAGTAAGGAGAAGCAAAATGAAAGAGTTTGAGTTAAAATACGGTTGTAACCCTAACCAAAAGCCTGCAAAAATATTTATGGACGGTGGCGAGGAGCTTCCTATCGAAATTCTTTGTGGCAGACCGGGATTTATCAATTTCCTTGATGCTTTTAATAGCTGGCAGCTTGTAAAGGAGCTTAAAGAGGCTTTAGGTCTTCCGGCGGTTACATCCTTTAAACACGTTAGTCCTACTTCGGCTGCAGTTGGTGTTAAATTATCTGACAAGCTTAAAAAGGCTTGCTTTGTTGATGACATAGAAGGTCTTGACGAATCACCATTGGCTTGCGCTTATGCAAGATCCAGAGGTACCGATAGAATGTGCTCATTTGGTGACTGGGTTGCCCTTTCTGACGTTTGTGACGTTACCACTGCTAAAATGATTAAGCGTGAGGTTTCTGACGGTGTTATAGCTCCGGGTTATGAGCCTGAAGCTCTTGAAATTTTGAAATCCAAGAGAAACGGTAATTATAACATTGTTAAAATTGACCCTAACTATGTACCGAAGGAGATTGAGCACAAGCACGTGTTTGGCATTACCTTTGAGCAGGGACGTAACAATTTTAAGATTAACAAGGAATTACTTCAAGACATAGTTACCAAAAACAAGGATTTGCCTGAATCGGCAGTTAGAGACCTTATTATTGCTCTTATCACCTTGAAATACACACAGTCTAACTCGGTTTGCTACGCAGTTGACGGACAGGCTATCGGTGTTGGTGCAGGTCAGCAGTCGAGAATTCACTGCACCCGTCTTGCAGGCACAAAGGCTGACACTTGGTTCTTGCATCAGCACGACAAGGTTTTAAATCTTCCTTTCAAGGCAGACCTTGGCCGACCTGACCGTGATAACGTTATTGACGGTTATATAAACAAGAACGAGGAAGACGTTTGTGCTGATGGTAACTGGCAGAAATACTTTACTTGTCAGCCCGAGCCGTTGACCGACGAGGAAGCCAAGGCTTATCTTGCAACTATTGACGGTGTAGCATTAGGATCTGATGCATTCTTCCCGTTTAGTGACATCATTGAGCGTGCAAAGCGTAGCGGTGTTAAGTATATTGCTGAGCCCGGTGGTTCTATCAGAGATGACGTTGTAATTGAGTGTTGTGACAAATACGGTATGGTTATGTCGTTTACCAAGATGAGATTATTCCATCATTAATCTGCGGAGGAAAGCATGAAAATATTGGTTGTCGGTGGTGGCGGCAGAGAACACGCCATCATCAAAAAAATTAAGGAAAACAAAAAGGTAACCGAAATTTTTGCATTGCCGGGTAACGGTGGTATTGCAAAGGATGCTATTTGTGTGGATATCGGCGCAAAGGATATTGACAAAATTGTTGAGTTTGCGATGAATAATGCTATTGATTATGCTGTTGTTGCACCTGATGACCCGTTGGTTTTGGGTTGCGTTGATGCGTTAGAGAAAAAGGGAATTCATTGCTTTGGCCCTAACAAAGCGGCAGCAATTATTGAAGGTAGCAAGGTTTTTTCAAAAAATTTAATGAAAAAATATAATATTCCCACTGCAGAGTATGAGGTTTTTGATGACGCCGAGAAGGCTCTGACTTATCTTGAAACTGCACCTATTCCTACCGTTATTAAGGCTGATGGTTTGGCGCTCGGCAAGGGCGTAATCATTGCTATGACAAGGGACGAAGCCAAACAGGCAGTTTTGGAAATTATGCAGGACAAAAAGTTCGGCAGTAGCGGTGATAACATCGTTATTGAGGAGTTTTTAGAAGGTCCTGAGGTTTCGGTGCTGTCGTTCACTGATGGAAAAACTGTTGTGCCAATGATTTCGTCTATGGACCACAAGCGTGCGGGTGACAATGATACAGGTCTTAA
>JAZRNK010000091.1:0-3152 GCA_045648145.1 Acutalibacteraceae bacterium
GCAAGTTCTCCGTATCCATATTGGCCCAAAATTTCCAGTATAAATGCCGAGCCCAAGAAACCGGTATCAAACTGTTTACCGTTATCAATTATAAGCTGAGCTAAATTTTTAGCCGCCGCTTTTTCGTCGTCAACAAGATGAAATTTGAGTGACAAGATGTGCTCTGTCTGTGTGGCAAGATTGTTGCCAAACTCTTTTTTATAGGTTGCAACGATGTTTTTATACAACTCCTCGTATTTGCTTACGTCCTCGCCCAGAATTTCACCAATCTTACAAACAAGCTCGGTAGAATGAGCATAATAAGCAGTCGCTACAAGTTCTTCTCTTGTATTGCCTTTAAACTTTCCAAAACCTGCGTTTAATTCAAGCCAATCACTATACTGCCAGCCACCTACCCACATATACTGCTTTTCGGTGCGATTAGTAATACAATCAACCCACTTTTTCATCGCAGGGAACATACTTTCAAGAAAACTAACTTCACCGTACGTAAGGTACAACTGCCACGGAATAATTGTAATTGCATCCGACCAAGCGGCAACCGAATGTTGCTCACTCATTCGAGGTACAAGAACGTAGACCTCACCTTTTTCGGTCTGTTCGAGTCGCATGTCCGAAAGCCATTTTCTCATAAATTTTCTGATGTCGTAATTATAAGCCGCCGCTTTAATAAATATCGCTGCATCAGCAGTCCATCCGTGACGCTCGTCACGTTGAGGACAGTCGGTCGGTATATCAAAAAAATTGCCCTTTTGTCCCCAAACAATGTTACTATACAGCTTATTAATCATCACATCCGAAGTATTAATATATCCCGTACGCTTCATTTCGCTATGTACCACTATTGCGGTAAAGTTGTCGAGATTTATTTCATCGGGAAATTCGTCAATTCGTATATATCTAAAACCGTAAAAGGTGTGCGAGGGCTTGTAGGTCTGCAACCCATCTTTACAGGTATAATCATAAAAACATTTTGCACCACGGTAGTTTTCGTTATAAAAATTGCCGTCCTTATCCATTGTTTCTGAAAATGAAACAACAACCCTTTGTCCTGCCTTTGCATTGACGGTAATTGCAGGATATCCCGTAATATTCTGTCCAAAGTCAATAACCATTTCACCCTTAGGCGTCACAAAACTTCCTATTGGCTTTAGTCTTTCCTGCTCTATTACCTTTTCACCAATAGTTTCTATCAAAACAGAAATGTCGTTATCGTCTGCAACAACTGCATTCATTGAAAAATCGGGTGTGTACGTAGCATCGTACACCTCACCGTCATAAATATCGGCAAATTGTACCCTGCTTTTAGCAACAAGCCAGCTTTCATCGGTTATAACAATATCTTGTGTGCCATCTTTATAGGTTATTTTAAGCTCGGCATAAATGGCAGGCTCACGGTCTTGATATTGCTTTAAAACCTCAGGTGTTTCCTTGTCTCTGCCTCTGAAAATTATTTTCCCCTTATACCAACCCTGACTCAAGACAATATCAATAGTATTATTTTCACAAAAGTCCTCTGTTATATCATAGGTCTGGGCTTGAATTTGATAATCGTAAGCTGTGCAACCGGGGGCGAAGATAAAATCTCCTATTCTTTTGCCATTAACGGTGGCTTCATATATGCCTCTTGCCGAAATCGTGATAACAGCCTTTTTAATTTCTCTTTCGACGTTTACATGCTTTCTGAAAACGGGACAAGCAAAACCCATTTCAACGGGTGACTTTATCCAATTTGCCTTCATAAACAACACTCCAAAAAAATTATCTTATTGACTTAAGTATAATATATATATTATAATAAAAATATACCCAATAATACTTTAAAAAGGGTGCGATTTTATGCAACATACTAATGCTAAAACCTTTGACGGTCCGATACACCTAATGTATTTAGAAAATCAGTCCTATGTCAGCAGTCATGCGCACGATTATATTGAATTTGTATATATATTGTCGGGCAGCTCACAGCACCGTATTGGTAATAATGTCAGTATGCTCAAATCGGGTGATTATTTCGTGGTTGATTACGGTACCTCGCACGACTATTTCTCAACAAACAGTGATTTAACCATTATAAATTGCCTATTTTTACCCGAGCTTTTAGGCTATACCTACACCGATATACATAATTTCAACAGTCTTGTAGAACGATATTTTTTCAACAAATGCGGTCAGATTATAAATGGTCCGACGGCCAACTGCGTTTTTAAGGATGATGGCAGTGTTAAAGTCTTACTATTAAATATGCTAACCGAATACCGAACAAAGCAAAACGGCTATATCGAAATGTTAAGGCTTATGCTCTGCCAAATTTTAATAAACACAGTTCGTCTGACAGGTAGCCACCGTGAAATCAGCGCGGTCACGAAAAGCATAATTGATTTTGTGAACAAAAGCTATATGCAAAATCTCACGCTTTCATCAATTTGCAACGAATTACATTATACCGTACCTTACGTTAGCGCAAAATTTCGCAATGAGATAGGTATGACCTTTACCGATTATTTACAAAACACAAGAATTGAAAATAGTTGCCGACTGCTTATTGAAACCAATGACAGTATTTCCGAAATAGCGCAAAGGATTGGTTACAGCAACACCAAATTTTTTAACAAAATTTTCAAATCAATAATCAAAACCACACCGAGTAAATTCAGAAAAACAAACAAAAGAAGCGCTTGAAATCCAAGCGCTTCTTTTAATTATTGTTCGTTTTTAATGCCTAATACGGTTTCAAGCAGATTTGCAGAATCGTCAACCGTATTCAATACACTGTCAAGACGCATATCGTATATGGCAGTAACTATTCCATCAGGGATTGTTACCTCACGTTGTTCGCCATTCTCCATATTTTTAAGTGTGCATTTTTTGTTGGCCAACTCGTCATCACCAATAACAACACTAAACCTTGCACCAATTTTATCAGCATACTTCATCTGTGCCTTAACCGACCTGCCTGCAACGTCAGTAACGGCAGAAAAGCCCTCGTCACGCAAAGCCATGCATATCTTGGTGGCTTCAATTCGAGCGTTCTCACCCATTGTACCTACATAAATATCCGGCTTTGAGGGGTCAGGAAAATCTGCCTTCTGGTTTTCCATAACCATCAACAAACGCTCAAGTCCCATAGCAAAGCCTAAAGACGGCATCTC
>JAZRNK010000092.1:0-2586 GCA_045648145.1 Acutalibacteraceae bacterium
GCACTTCCGCCACCCGAGGAGATAGCCACCTTGGGAGCAGGACAACCCATATTTATGTCTATAAAATCAGGTCCGTAGCTTTCAGCTCTTTTGGCGGCCTCGACCATAACCGAAGGCTCACAGCCAAACAACTGGGAACCGTACGGATGCTCGTTTTCGCCAACAAAAAGATAAGACTCTGATTTTTTATCGTTAAGACTTATTCCCTTGGCACTTGCAAGCTCACCCACTGTATAGGCGGCGCCGTAAGACCGACACATTTCACGCATTGCTCGATCAGCAACACCCGCCATAGGCGCCAAACAAGCATATCCGGAAATTTTTAGTTTGCCTATTTCCATTTTGCACCCCTCAATTTGTACTGTTTATATCAAATTTACATTAATTTTGCGGAAAATGCAACTTTTATTTGTGTTTTGTTAAACTATTTGGTAAAATAAAGATGTATAATGACTCGGAGGGCCAAGCTATGAAATTACTTGCTATCGACGGTAACAGTATAATAAACCGCGCCTTTTACGGAATAAAACTTTTAAGCACAAAAAACGGGCTGTATACTAACGGTGTATATGGCTTTATGAGTATATTGAACCGACTTATTGAGGCTGAACAGCCCGACGGCATTGCCGTTGCTTTTGATTTGCATGCCCCCACCTTCCGCCATAAGCAGTATTCGGAATACAAAGCCGGCAGAAAACCTATGCCTGAAGAATTGAGAATGCAGATGCCGTTGCTCAAAAAACTTCTCAAGCTTTTGGGCTACACCTGTCTTGAGTTAGAGGGCTATGAAGCAGACGACATTTTAGGTACATTAGCATCCATTTGTGAAAAAAGCGGTGACCTTTGCGTAATAGCAACGGGCGACCGCGACTCGTTCCAGCTTGTATCCGATTCTACCAAGGTTTTGCTTTCGGCAACCAAGGGTGGCAGACCCGACATAACCGAATACACCCCCGACGTTATAATGGAAAAATACGGTGTTAGCCCTCGCCAAATGATAGAAATCAAAGCCTTACAGGGTGACGCTTCCGACCATATACCCGGTGTCGCAGGCGTAGGCGAAAAAACCGCTGACGAGCTTATCCGTAACTACGGCAGTATTGATTATATTTATGAAAACCTTGAGTCTTTGGATATTCGCGATAGTCTTCGCGCAAAGCTTACCGCAGGTAAGGATTCGGCTTATTTAAGCCGTTCTTTAGGTACTATTTTCTGTGAAGTTCCTATCGATAATAACATAGAAAGCTATAAAATCGGTCAACAACAGGAAACAGAGCTTGCCAAGTTTCTAAGTGAGCTCGAGTTTTTCTCTATGCTTGAAAAGTTGAATTTAAGTGCTGTAAGCACCAATACTGATGATAGCTGTGAAAAGACTGAATACATTATTGTCGACAAAACAACTATTGCGAATAGCGCTGTGTCTTCAAGCTGTTGCTACATCATTTTTAACGAAACAAATGGTACTGTTACTTTAACGGCAGAAAATAGCATTTGTACCGCTGACCTTGACGATGTAAAAACCATTTTGGAAAATGAAAGCATCAAAAAAAAGATATACAACTCAAAACCGCTTCACAAAGCCTGTATATCGTCAAAAATCACCCTTAAAAACGTCATTTTTGACACCTGCCTTGCAGCGTATTTGATGAATCCGTCGTCCTCAGATTACGAGCTTACCCACCTTGCCGCAGAATACTCTGTGCCTACCTTTGATATTATTGGCGAAACCACCGACGATATTTTTTCGGCGGCACTCAATACCGAAATTAGTAAGGTTTTGTTAAGAGAAATAGAAGAATCGGGACAGTTAAAACTACTTTGTGAGGTAGAGGTTCCCTTGGCCTGTGTACTTGCCGAAATGGAAACCGAGGGTTTTCTTATAAACCGCCAAAAAATAGCTGAATATGGTGCTATTTTAGGCGAAAAAATACACAATTTAGAAAACGAAATTTGGCAGTCGGTCGGATATGAATTTAATCTTAATTCACCCAAGCAATTAGGCGTTGCTCTTTTTGAAGCCTTAGGGTTGCCCTGCAAAAAGAAGACTAAAAGCGGATATTCTACCAATGCCGAGGTTTTGGAAGGTCTTAAGGGCTATCATCCCGCAATAGAAAAATTGCTCGAATATCGCACACTCGCCAAAATCAAATCGACCTACTGTGACGGTTTGACTGCTATTGCCACAGAGGACGGAAGGATACATTCCACCCTTAACCAGACCGAAACAAGAACCGGACGTATCAGCTCATCCGAGCCCAATTTACAAAATATTCCCGTAAGGCGAAAAGAGGGCAAAGAGCTTCGCAAGTTCTTTGTTGCAAAGGAAGGCTACGTCTTGTGCGATGCCGACTATTCACAAATTGAATTACGAGTTTTAGCCCATATAGCCCAAGACGAAAATATGATTAACGCCTTTAAAACGGGCGTTGATATCCACACACTTACCGCAAGCCAGGTTTTCAATATGCCGAAAGAAATGGTAACTCCGCTTATGCGAACAAGAGCCAAGGCCGTCAACTTCGGTATTGTTTACGGAATAGGCGCTTTTTCACTTGCAAAAGATATCGGCGTAAGCAACAAAGAGGC
>JAZRNK010000093.1:0-4720 GCA_045648145.1 Acutalibacteraceae bacterium
TCGTTCAAGCCGAGGTTCAAAATTGTATCCATCATACCAGGCATTGATGCTCTCGCACCTGAACGTACAGATACGAGCAATGGGTTTTCCATATCACCGAATTTCTTTCCTGTGATTTCTTCCATCTTGATGATGTTTTCCATGATTTCAGCCTGAATATCATCATTGATCTTTCTGCCGTCTTCATAGTACTGTGTGCACGCTTCTGTTGTAACTGTGAAGCCCTGGGGAACGGGAAGGCCAATCTTGGTCATTTCTGCAAGGTTAGCACCCTTACCGCCGAGAAGTTCACGCATGCTTGCGTCACCCTCTGAGAACAGGTAAACAAACTTGTGACTCATAGTTGAATCATCCTCCTAAAAAATAATAAACATCTTTAAGCGGTGCAAAGCACCTTTGCCTTATAGCAGGCAACTTAAAATACCTTTAAGTATTCAACCAATTATATCAGTTATTTTACGAAAAATAAAGAGGAAAATTATAAGTTTTTATAAAAACTTTGAAAATTTTAGCAAAATTTATATCAACAACCTATATTTCAAAACGTTTTTAGCAAAAATCACCTTGAAAAATCACTTTTGTAGTAAAGACAATACAATTTTGAACATATAAATTTAGCAGGAATTAAAAAACGCAGAGCAAACAGCGGTTTGACTCTGACAAGAAAGGTAAGATAACAATGAACAAAACATATTTACCGGAAGGGTGTCTAATTAACACACTCAAAAATCGAAAAATACTTTCCTGCCAAAAGGCGCTTGAAGATGCCGCCAACTATCAAACGATTGTCGAAGCAATGGCACTAAACTGCGACACAACCCACAACATAACCGTAAATTTAGGCTGTATGCAGGGTATTATTCCCCGCCAGGAAGGCGCACTGGGAATAGCCGATGGCACCGTGCGCGATATTGCGCTTATATCACGAGTAGGCAAACCTGTCGCTTTTGTAATCACAGGTTTTTCAACCGATAAAAACGGCAAAGCAGTCGCAATTCTATCACGCCGCAAGGCACAGGAAAAATGTAAAAACGAATATATCTCTACCCTATCACCCGGTGATATAATACCCGCAAAGGTTACGCATCTTGAAAACTTTGGTGCTTTTTGTGACATCGGTTGCGGTTGTATTGCATTGTTGCCCATTGACACCATTTCGGTTTCCCGAATTTCTCATCCAAGCGACCGATTTAGCTGCGGCGACAACATAAAAACCGTTGTAAAAAGTATTGCAGATGGTAAAATCACTCTTTCGATGAAAGAGCTTTTGGGCACATGGCAGCAAAACGCCGAATGTTTTTCCCAAGGTGAAACCGTATCGGGAATAGTACGCTCGGTTGAAAGCTATGGAATTTTTGTTGAATTAGCCCCCAACCTTGCAGGACTCGCCGAAAGCAAAGCGGGTGTAGTAGCAGGTCAAGAGGCCAGCGTATACATAAAAAGCATATTACCCGAAAAAATGAAGGTTAAGCTAATAATTATAGACTCCTTTACTGCCAACAATCCAAAATTACCGATAAAATATTTCTACAACGAGCCAACCTTAAGCACATGGCGCTATTCCCCTGATTGTTGCAATAAAATAGTAGGCTCGGTCTTTTAAACAAAAAAGCAGTGGTCACCCACTGCTTTTTATTTTATTCTTTTTTGTCTCCGAGTTCACCCAATGAGGTTACAAGACCTGCCAAGCCTTGAATTTCAGACGGAATGATAATTTTAGTTGCTTTTCCGTCAGCGGCTGCAGCAAACGCATCAAGCGCTTTAAGGTTGATAACCTCTTTTGTAGGTGCCGACTTGTTTATCATATCGATACCCTCGGCAGTTGCCTTTTGAATTTTAAGTATAGCCTCTGCCTCACCCTCGGCCTCGCGGATTTTAGCCTCTTTAACGGCTTCAGCACGCAAAATAGCCGACTCCTTCTCTGCCTCTGCACGTAAAATTGCAGATTCCTTTTCACCTTCTGCAACAAGAATAGCTGATTTCTTTTCGCCTTCTGCCTGCAAAATTTTCTCACGGCGTTCGCGTTCAGCCTTCATCTGCTTTTCCATCGAATCCTGAATACCCTTAGGTGGCATAATGTTTTTAAGCTCAACGCGATTAATCTTAATACCCCAAGCGTCAGTAGCAACATCTAAAACGTTAGTAATTTTAGAGTTAATAACATCACGCGAAGTAAGTGTTGCATCAAGCTCCAAGTCACCTATAATATTACGCAAGGTTGTGGCAGTTAGATTTTCAATAGCCATCATGGGATTTTCAACACCATAGGCATAAAGCTTAGGGTCAACAATGCGGAAGAAAACAACAGTATCTATCTGCATAGTAACGTTATCCTTGGTAATAACCGGCTGAGGCGGAAAGTCTACAACCGTTTCTTTAAGGCTAACACGCTTTGCAATACGGTCAATTATCGGGATTTTAACGTGCACTCCTGTGCCCCAGGTTGCATGATATGCGCCAAGGCGCTCAACAACACATGCAGTTACCTGCGGTACAATTTTTACGTTTGAAATAATCAACAACAAAATTGCAATACCAATGATAATAAGTAACAAACCAATCGAACCCATAAAAACTCTCCTTTAATTATTTTTAGATACAACAAGCGTTGTACCATTAATTTCTTTAACAACAACTACCTCGCCTATATCAACCTGCTCATCACATATAGCACGCCAATAAACGTCGCCTATCAACACCTTACCATCACTTTGAGATACAGTTTCAACAACTTTAGCAGTGGTGCCGATTAATCTGTCGTTAGGATTAACCTCTTCGGTCTTTTTTATTCGTTTATAGACCTTTTTAGACAGTGCCAAACACACAGCAGAAAGCACCACAAACAATGCAATCTGCAAATATATACTATCAACCACTAACGAAGCAATGGCTGTAACAACGGCGCTTGGGACAAACCATATTGCCACAAGATTAGGCGTCGAAATTTCAACAAGTAAAAGCAAAATACCTATTGCCGTCCAGACAAGCCACATATTAGAAAGAATATACTCCAACTATAAACACCTCCACGGAGTTTCTGTATATATTCTAACATATTTATCTTATAAAATCAATATGATATATTTATTTAAAACATATACTTACCGGGTGTCAATTTATACTCTTTTCCATTAATTATTGCAGTAGCATCCGACGGAGTGACTATCTCGTAGCAAACCTTACCCTCGTTATTATGCCACCAGCGTGACGATGCAACACCATACTTGGTTTCTATTGACGCGCCGAACTGCTCAATTCTGTCAGTTGGATGAGGCTGGAATAAAATCTCTTTAAAGCCAGGCGCTGATTCAACAGTGTTGATACCTGCACAATACTCATACATCCAACCTGCAACCGAACCATAGGCATAATGGTTAAACGAGTTCATGTCGGTTGACCACATCTGTCCGTCTGGTCTCATACCGTCCCAATGCTCCCAAATAGTTGTTGCGCCCATTTTTACCGAATACAGCCACGAGGGATACTCTTCTCTTAATAGTAATTCATAAGCCAATTCGTTATATCCGTATTTACCCAAAATCTCAAGAATATATGCCGTTCCAACAAAGCCTGTATCGAATTTTGAACCATTATCAATTATAAGCTTAGCTAAGCTTTTTGCTACCGCTTCTTCATCGTCAACAAGATGGAATTTAAGTGATAAAATATGCTCGGTCTGTGTAGCAAGATTATCAGCATATACCTCTTTATATTTTGCGACAATTTTTTTATACAGTTCCTCGTACTTACTTACATCCTCACCTAAAAGTCTACCTGCTTTGAAAACAATATCGGTGGAATTAGCATAAAAAGCAGTAGCAACAAGGTCGCCTCTTGTTTTGCCTCTATACGATCCGGGTTCAGCATTAATTTCAAGCCAATCACCCAACTGCAATCTACCAACAGTCGTCCACATAAACTCAGTTGCAGTAATACTGCCTATGCAATCAACCCACTTTTTCATTGCGGGCAACATACTTTTAAGGAAATCAATATCACCGTAGGTTAAATACATCTGCCACGGAACTATTGTGACAGCATCTGCCCAAGCAGCATGAATTTTGTTGTTGCCAATGCTCGGTATAGTAACGGGTATACCACCGTCAGGCAACTGTTCATAACGCATATCCGACAACCATTTTTTCATAAATTTACTTATATCATAGTTGTAACTTGCGGTTTTTGCGAAAACCTGAGTGTCTCCCGTCCAACCATAACGCTCGTCACGTTGAGGGCAGTCGGTCGGGATATCAAGATAGTTGCTCTTTTGACCCCACAAAGCGTTACTGTAAAGTCTGCTTAACATTGTGTCGGTGGTATTAATATAACCTGTTCTTTTAAGGTCACTATGTACTACAATGGCAGTAACATTATCAACAGTTATATCAAAAGGGAATTCGTCAACCCTTACGTAGCGGAAGCCATAAAAGGTGTGTGTAGGTTTAAAGGTTTGAAAACCATCCTTACAGGTGTAATCGTACTGACATTTAGCGCTTCTGTAATTAGCATTATAGAAATTGCCCTCAATATCCAAAATTTCAGCAAAGGAAAACCTTACCCTATCACCTTTTTTAGCAGTAAGTGATATTTCAGGATAGCCTGTCATATTTTGGCCGAAGTCAACTACCATTTCACCTTTTGGTGTTTTGAAAATGCCAATCGGTTTAAGGCGTTCCTGCTCAACTACCTTCTCACCTATCATATCAATAAGTACAGACGT
>JAZRNK010000094.1:0-2664 GCA_045648145.1 Acutalibacteraceae bacterium
AGAGTTTTAGACTCATTAGCTATTTTTATGCCCTCTTTTGCCTCGATAGCCTGATGTAAGCCCTCGTTATAACGGCGTCCGTACATAATACGTCCGGTGAACTCGTCAACAATCAAAACCTCGCCGTCCTTGACTATATAGTCAACATCACGCTTCATAATACCGTGAGCGCGTATTGCCTGTTGGATATGATGCGAAACCGTAATGTTATCGGGGTCGTTAAGATTTTCAATTTTAAAATATTGCTCGGCCTTTTCAACACCCTGTTGAGTGAGGGTGCAGGTTTTTGCCTTTTCGTCGACAACGTAATCGCCGTCTAAATTCTGTTCCTCGTCGGTCTTTTTATCGTCACTTTCGCGAATTTTAACACACTTTAAGCCCTTGGCAAATTTGTTTGCCATAGTATAAAGCTCGGACGATTTTTCACCTCTGCCCGAGATAATAAGCGGAGTTCTCGCTTCATCAATCAAAATCGAGTCAACCTCGTCGACAATGGCATAGTAATGACCGCGCTGAACCTTGTGCTCCTTATAGTTGACCATATTATCACGCAAATAGTCAAAACCCAGCTCGTTATTGGTACAATAGGTTATATCGGCATTGTAAGCCTCTCGCTTTTGGTCGTTATCCATTCCAGGAACAATAAGACCGACACTCAAGCCTAAAAATCTGTAAACCTTACCCATCCATTCACTATCTCTTCGGGCAAGATAATCGTTGACCGTTACTATGTGAACACCCTTGCCGGTAAGTGCGTTAAGATATGCAGGCAGGGTTGCCACCAAGGTTTTACCCTCACCGGTACGCATCTCACTAATTCTGCCTTGATGCAAAATTATACCGCCCAAAATCTGCACGGGAAAATGCTTCATAGACAAAACACGCCAGCTTGCCTCACGGCAAACGGCAAACGCATCGGGCAAAATACTGTCAAGCGGTTTGCCCTCGTTTAACTGCGCCTTTAAATTATCGGTCATCTGACGAAGCTCATCATCGGTCATAGAAGAATACTTTTCTTCCAAATCAAGTACCGCTTGCTGTAACGGTAATACTCTCTTAATTTCCTTTTCACTGTAATTGCCGAAAATCTTTTGTAAAAGTCCCATCGGATATACTCCTTAAAGATATGTTAATAATAAAACGTAATATATAATATCAATAATTATTGACATTTTACCATATATTCACCAAAAATAAAAGAGTTTTGCGTAAATTTATACTTTTATTTATTGATTTAATATCAGTTTTGCATTATACTTGTGATGTAAACAAAAAATCGCAGGAGGTAAAAAATGTACGGTAATATTATCGACACTATCGGTTTTGTAACCGAAGCTGACAAAGAGCTTGGCGAAGCAATGAACAAAGAGCTTGAGCGTCAGCAGAACAATATTGAGCTTATAGCATCTGAAAACTTTGTTTCGCCTGCAGTTATGGCAGCAATGGGCTCGGTGCTTACCAACAAATATGCAGAAGGCTACCCAGGCAAGCGTTACTACGGCGGATGTCAGTTTGTTGATATTGTAGAAGATATTGCAAGAGACAGAGCTTGCGAGCTTTTCGGCGCTAAATACGCCAACGTTCAGCCCCACTCGGGTGCGCAGGCTAACCAGGCCGTTTATCTGGCTTTGTTAAACCCCGGTGACACTGTTATGGGTATGAATTTGGCTCACGGCGGTCACTTAACCCACGGCTCACCCGTTAACAGCTCAGGTAAGCTTTATAATTTCGTTGCTTACGGCGTAAACGAAGATGGCGTTATTGATTATGACGAATTGAGAAAAATCGCTTTAGAATGTAAGCCTAAGCTTATCGTTGCGGGCGCTTCGGCTTATTCAAGAGAAATCAAGTTTGATGTTATTGCAGAGGTTGCCAAAGAGGTTGGCGCTCTGTTTATGGTTGATATGGCTCATATCGCTGGTCTTGTTGCCGCCGATTTGCACATCAATCCCGTTAAATATGCCGACGTTGTAACCACCACCACTCACAAGACCTTGCGCGGTCCTCGTGGCGGTATGATTCTTTGCAACGACGAAGAAATCTTCAAAGCCATCAACAAGGCTGTATTCCCCGGCAACCAGGGCGGTCCGCTTATGCACGTTATCGCCGCTAAGGCTGCTTGCTTTGGCGAGGCTTTAAAACCCGAGTTTAAAGCATATCAGGAACAAATTGTTAAAAATGCCGCTGCTTTAGCAAAATCACTCAAAGAAAACGGCATTAATATTGTATCAGGAGGTACCGATAATCACCTTGTTTTGCTCGACCTTCGCGGCACAGGTGTTACCGGTAAAGAGTTAGAACACAGACTTGATGAGGTAAACATTACCGCCAACAAAAATGCTGTTCCTAACGACCCCGAAAAGCCCTTCGTTACAAGCGGTGTTCGTGTTGGCACTCCCGCCGCTACTACCAGAGGCTTGAAGGAGGAAGACTTTACAGAAATCGGCCGCCTTATTTCTCTTTGTGTTAAAGATTTTGAAAACAGCAAGAACGATATTAAGCAGAGCGTTGCCGCAATATGCAAAAAATACCCATTATATGAATAATTTTGCGATTAAATGACTTGATTTTAATTGCCAATAGTTATAAACTAAACGTGTAAAATTAAATTTGGAGGAAAAACAATGTTAGTTTCAGCAAAAGAAATGCTTACCAAAGCAAAGG
>JAZRNK010000095.1:0-11569 GCA_045648145.1 Acutalibacteraceae bacterium
TGCTTAATATACCGCTACCGCAACCGATATCGAGCATAGTACAATCTCTAACCACATATTTTTCAAGTAATTCAAGGCACATTTTAGTTGTAGCATGTGTACCCGTACCAAAAGCTGCACCTGGGTCGATACTTAAAACCACCCTATTATTTTTATTATCATATTCCTCCCAGCTTGGTCTGATAACCAGCTTTTCGCCAACCTCAGTGGTTTTAAAAAACTTTTTCCAGTTGTCTGCCCATTCTGATTCACTTATGCCATCGGTGTCAATCTCTGAATTTATACCTACTGCATTATAACGTTCTTTTAAATAGGTTACCGCTTCAAACGGGTTTTCCTCATCATTTATATAAATATGAATTATGCATACATTTCTGTCCTTATTAATGAGCTGCTCATCTATAAGGTCGATATGAGCAATCTCTCTCGCGTCCTTTTCAAGCTCGGAATAATCTTCAACATATATACCATACGGTACTACCATATTAGCTATTGCTTCAGCAGTTTCTAAGTGCTCTAACGGAACTTTGATTTTAATTTCTGTCCAATTCAAAAAAATCTCCACCTTTTCTTAACTTAAAAAGTATATCACAAATTATTTCAGAAATAAACACTTATTTTAAAATTCAACAAATAATTGATTTTTGCATTGATTTGATATATAATACTTGTGAATATACACAATTCCCTTTAAGGAGTGTTGGTTTGTGATTTGGCATAACGCTACGAGCGAAGATGTTATAAATGAACTTTCTTCTAATATAGAAAATGGATTGTCGAGCAAACAATGTGAGGAAAGGCTTAAGGAATTTGGTCCTAACCTATCAGTTTGTGAAGAGGAAATAAGCATTGGCAATGCAATAATATCGCAATTTAAAAAGCCGTCGGTTATTATTTTGCTTTGTCTTATCGTTATCTTTATTTTAAGAGAGCTTGTGACCGCAAGGAATGACTTTATATTTCCCATTGCCGCCATTATAATTCTTGCTGTTAAGGGCGCTTTATGTACCCTTGCAGAGTATCTTTCAAGAAATATGCTTTCTAGTCTTGAAAACCAAATCAAGACCTCGGCTAAGGTTATCCGCGACGAACAGGAAATGATTATTGATTCAGAAAAGCTTGTTCCGGGTGATATACTCATACTTTCAGAGGGCGACTACGTCCCTGCTGACGCAAGACTGCTCGAAGCTATAAATTTACGGTGCGACGAAGCCGTTTTACATAATGAAAAAGAGGTTGTTTCGGTTCAAAAGGATGCGCTTGTTTTACACGACGACCACACACCCATACAAAAGCGTACCAATATGCTTTATTGCGGTTGTCACATAATCAGCGGCTCTGCCATAGCCGTTGTTACCGAAACGGGCGAAAATGCAGCAATCCGCCGTTTTTCCGTCAGAGATAAGGTGTTTACGCACAAAGGCGTTCAGGACCGTATCGCCGACCGTTTTGATGGATTTTTAAAAGTACTTAACATTGCAACATTTATAGCCTGCGGAATAATTGTTATTCTTGGTACCTTTGTTGCTAAGGGCAGTATTGGTTGGGGTAAATTTCTTGAAGCTCTTATAACCGCACAATGCTTCTACATTGCAGTTATACCCGGCAGCTTGGCAACTCGCGTTGCCACCCTTTTATCTTTAGGTATAAAGCGCTTGAGCAAAGACCGTGCCGTTATTTTCTATCCGCAGACGGTTGAAAAATTGGCCGGTGTTAGTGTTATTTGCGCCGACAAAACAGGTACCTTGACACAAAACAAAATGTCGCTCAAAAAGGTTTATGACGGTGAAAAGGTTATTGATTTGACCACCGACCCCGTTACCCGTCAATGTGAAATTGCCATGCGTTTTGCCGCTTTAAGCTGTGACGCTACCGAAAGCGAAAACGCCGACCACACTGAAGTGGCTTTGGTTACTGCGGCTTCTCGTTACCTGAGCGTTTCGAAATTTGACCTTGACAGTGAATTTCCTTGCGTTTCGACCATTCCTCTTACTCCCGAGCGGAAAATCAAAACCTCTGTAAATATGATTGAAGGTAAGGTTTTCTCGGTTGTCAGAGGCGCTCCCGACATAATTCTTGAGCGCTGTGTTAACGCAAACGTCGAGGCTGTTACAAAAGCCTACGAGGAAATGTGCAGCGAAGGACTTCGTGTCTTGGCTATATCGTATAAAATACTTGAAGAAATCCCCTCACAGCCCACCAGCGACGAATTGGAATACGGTTTAGAATTTTTAGGACTATTGGGTATTGCCGATCGTGAACGCCGTGGAACTAAGCGTGACGTTGAACTATGCCGCAAAGCAGGTATTTCGACCGTTATGTTTACGGGTGACCACGTAAACACCGCCGCTTCTATCGCACAGAAAATAGGTGTGTTAGGTGAAGATGAATTATCACTCACAAGTGAACAGTTGCAGGCTCTATCGGACGAAGAGCTGAAAGAGATTGCACCGAAAATCAAGGTCTGCGCAAGATTTTCAGCACAAGAGCGCGTACGCATTGTCAACGCTTTACAGCAATGCGGTGAAACGGTGCTTATTACGGCCGACAGCGCCGCCAACTTTGAGCCTATGGCTTATGCCGACGTCGGCTGTGCTATGGGTAAAACAGGTACCGACGTTGCCAAAGGAAACGCCGACGTTGTTGTTGACGATGACCGTTTCAGCACCATTGTAAAAACCATTAAAAATGCCCGTGGTATTTTTGCAAACTTCACAAAATACATAAACTATTATGTTACGATGTGTGCCTGCGTATTTATGGTATTTGTGCTCAATATGCTTATATTCCGCACATTTTTACCGACAAGCGCGATTATGCTGTTTGGCTCGATATTTGCGCTTGTATACCCTATTGCATCTATCGGTTTTGAGACCGCCGACGATAACGTTATGAAGCATTTACCGAGAATGGTTGGCGAAAAACTGTTTGATGTTAGAGAGCTTATTATAAACGCCGTTATCGGTGTCGCAATAAGCTTACCTGCAGTTATAACCTTCATCATTAACCGTTCAAGCTCGGGCGCTTCTGCCGCATTTTTGGCACTGATTTGCACGTTGTGTTATTACAAGTTCAGTTCGCGTTCAACCGAATTGTTCTTTAAACGTATTGCACACAACCGCTTCCTGCTCGGTGCTTCGGCTATCAGCATTGTGTTTGCAATATTAATGGTAGCCACCCCGTTTGGAATTGTTTTCGGTCTTGAAGTAATCAGCGTCAAGGGTTTAATAACCGCCTTACTTTTACCGCTTACTGTTCCCGCAGTTTTTGAAGCAATAAAGATATATAAGCTTTTCAAAAAACAATAAATTTGCACAAATAAAACCCCGACAGAAAATCTGTCGGGGTTTATTTTCATTTATTATTTTGTGCCGAAAATTCTATCGCCGGCATCGCCGAGACCGGGAATAATATAACAATGGTCATCAAGCTTAATATCAAGTCCTGCACAGTACACATCAACATCGGGGTGAGCCTTTGTGAAAGCCTCAATTCCCTCGGGTGCTGCAAGGATACACATAAACTTGATCGACTTGGGTCCAAACTTTTTAATCTTGTTAACCGCGTCTATTGCCGAGCCGCCGGTAGCAAGCATCGGATCAAGAACGATAACCTCACGCTCAGGAATATCTGGCGGAAGCTTACAGTAATAATCAACCGGTTCTTTAGTTTCAGGGTCACGGTACATACCGATATGACCAACCTTTGCACCGGGAACAAGCTGAAGAACACCGTCTACCATACCAAGTCCCGCACGTAAAATCGGCACAAAGGCAAGGGTTTTACCAGCTATCATTTTGGCATCGGCAACTGCCAAGGGTGTTTCAACCTTGACATCCATCAAAGGTAAATCTCTGGTTGCTTCAAAGCACATTAAAGTTGCAATTTCACTTATAAGTTCGCGGAATTCTTTTGTTCCGGTCTCCTTATTACGCAAAATGGCCAACTTGTGCTGTATCAGCGGATGATCGAAGATACAAACATTGTTATTCATTTTTACATCCCCTATTATAAATTTTCTATATCCATTACAGCATTCACGCGACGCTCGTGACGTCCGCCCTCGAAGGCTGTATCGACAAACAAATCAACCATCTCACATGCAATGCCGGGACCGATAACCCTACCGCCCAAGCAAAGCACGTTGGAATCGTTATGCAATCTTGTGTATTTAGCCGAAAAGGTTTCGGAGCAGGCGGCTGCCCTAATACCTTTAACCTTATTTGCGGCAAGTGACATACCGATACCCGTACCGCAAACGAGTATACCAAGCTTAGCCTCTCCCGAATTGATTGCAGCCGTTACTTTAAGCGCAATTTCGGGATAATCAACAGCCGAGCCGTCAAACGTACCGTAATCCTTAACCTCAATATTACGTTCGGCCAAATGAGCCATAATAGCCTTTTTTAACTCATAACCACCGTGGTCACAGCCTATTGCTAAAACATCACCTTTTTCAAAATTCGGCATAGTTTTTACCCTTCCTTTTTCTGCATTTTTGCTTTAAGCTCTCTTTCGGCCTGAGGAAGCCTTAAATACAATGGCAACAGTTCTTTAGGCGTCACTGTTTGTCCATTGTTTAATTTTTCCACAGCGGCTAAGCATACACACGAAGCGCGTTGCCAACGAAGATGCTCGGGTGCTAATTTGAGATTTAAATCTTCACCCTTAACACTATTATAAAACAAATTTGCTCCGTCGCCAACTATAAAAATACATTTTTGGGGATTTTTTTGCGAAATTTCGACAAGTTGTTGATATAAATCGTCGATATAAAGCGCCCTGTCCTCACAAATACGCTCACATTTTTCACCGTCAACGTCAAAAAGAGCGTTGTAAACCTGATTACATCTTGCATCCATTACTGCACAGACAATACAATTTTGTTGTAAAAACGCATACGCCATTGCCTCTAACACCGAAACGGGTACGCAAGGCTTGTCCTCAGCAAAGGCAAGACCTTTAACAGCACTGATACCAATCCTCACGCCCGTAAAAGAGCCGGGGCCGACGGTAGCGGCAACTGCATCAACATCACTTATAGTATAACCGCAAAGCGACAGCATAGATTCCACCATTGGCATCAAGGTTTGCGAATGGGTTGTTTTTAAATTTAAAAAGTATTCGCCCTTTAATTTACCATCGTCAATTATAGCGCAGGACACAGGTGTCGCCGTACATTCAATTCCCAATACAACCATTTTTTAATCCTCTATTGTTATTTTTCGGGTGTTTTCATCAATTTTTTCAATAGTGACCGTCACCGTATCATCATTAAGTGCTGAAAGTATATTCTCACTCCACTCAATGAGCAAAACGCCACCCATTTCTAAATAATCAAAATAACCGGTGGTATATAAATCTTCCCAACCGCTTACTCTATACATATCAAAATGAAAAACGGGAAGTCTGCCGCCTTGATACTCATTAACAATGGCAAAGGTCGGCGAATTAACGTCCCCTTCATAGCCCATACCTTTAGCAAAGCCCGCGCAAAAGCAGGTTTTACCTGCTCCAAGGTCACCCTTAAAGGCTATAACAGTACCCTCTTTGACGTTTTTTGCATATTCGTATGCTATCTTTTCAGTTTCGTTTCTGTTATATGTAACAAATGTTTTTTTACTCATTTAAAGCTCCCCAAAAGCTCGTCATTTAAAACTTTTTAAACAGTATATCACAAATTTTTAAATATTTAAAGAGTATCTTGCACAATTTTTATTTTTAGTCTATAATGATACAGTAAATATGACTTGATGACAAAAAGGAGGTAAAGGCTATGAAGATAATTATGCGACGCATTGCAGACTACATTCGTGAATGCGACAAGGTTTTATTCATACTTTGCCTTGTTACCTCGCTTTTTGGTAGTGTTGCGGTTTTAACCTCAACTTATAACGTTTACGGTCAAAGCTTTAGCGAATTTTATACTCAGCTTGGTGCTTTAGGCTTGGGTATAGTAATTATTATATTCATTAGCTACTTCGACTATAAATCCTTTAGTCGCTTTTGGTTTTTATTTGCGCTTTTAGGATTGGTTCCTGTTATACTTACGTTTTTTATTGGCTTTGCGCCCGGAAGCACCGACGATAAAGCCTGGCTGTTATTACCCGGCAACATTTCCTTCCAACCGTCAGAATTGCTGAAATTTTGCTTTATTATTACTTTTGGTTACCATTGCTACCGTTTAGGCGATAACGTCAAAAAATTCTGGCACGTTATTCTTTTATGCATACACGGTGTAATCCCCGTTTTACTTATACACTTTCAGGGTGACGACGGAACGGCGCTTGTTTTTGCCTTTATGTTTATAGGTATGATGTTTGCCGCCGGTGTGAAATTGAGATATTTTATTATCGCAATTTGCTCGGTACTGGTTGCCGCACCGTTTGTTTATTTCTTTGTTATGAACGACGACCAAAAAGCGCGAATTAACGCTTTGTTTTTTAGTACAGAGTCGGATTATTTAGGCACTTTATACCAACAGTGGCGAGGACGCATTGCACTTGCTAACGGCGGTTGGTTTGGCCAAGGATTATTTAAAGGAACACTCACGCAAAGCGGAAGCGTTCCCGAAAGCTATAACGATTTTATTTTTGTAAGTATCGGCGAAGAGCTTGGGCTTATCGGATGCTTGGCCGTAATACTGCTTATAGGTGCTATTTGTATCCGTATTCTCCGTTCGGGCTTCCTTGCCAACAACAAGCTTGGCCTTGTTATGTGTACCGGTGTTTTTACTATGCTGTTTGCACAGACGGTTATTAATATAGGAATGTGTCTATGGTTGTTACCCGTCATTGGTGTTACACTGCCGTTTTTCAGTGCAGGCGGTACGTCTATGCTTTGTACCTATTTATGTTTAGGTCTTGTTATGAGTGTGTTTATACACCGAAATTCAGGCATGACCTATCTGCGTGACGACACTATTTAGTGAAATAATTTACAAGAGTTTCTAACAGCTCATTGGTTATGTTTACAGCATAACCGATGAGCTTTATTATTCCCGAAGCATAGGTTTTAAAGAACCCTACCACCTTTTTTGAGTAGGTCATTACAGGCAAATAAACTTCGTTTCCAAAAAAGGAAAAAACATCCTCTTCGACTATAAACATTGCCTCGGTTTCGTTATCGAACAAAATCTTCTGCATTTCTGAATAGGCTTTACCCATTAAAACAACTGCCACAAAGGCGCAGCTCAGCATAAAAAAGGCAACAAAAGTAGAGCGTAGCAGTAAACGGTTGTTTTTACTTAATCTCACCAATATTTATTCTCCTATTATTTGTCAAACAAGCTTACCAATGAATCTCCTACAAGCTCACCTGAATACAGCGCCTGCTCTAATGTATTAGCGTCACTGCCGACCTCAATTAATATTGAGCCTGTGGTTAAATTTTGATTATACTTTGCCGAGCGCAATAAAACAGCTCTCGCAAGCTGCGGATATTTGCTTTCAAACTCATTTTGAAGCTTTAACGCCAACTGTAAATTCTGCCGCCAATTCGGATAATCGGTAACGCTACCGGTCTGACTTCCCATGACCAACATCACCTGTGCGGCATCCTTACCGTTGACATTTACAACGGGCGCTATCTTGTCACTTTTACCACTCGAAATAGAATCCCTGTGAATATCGATAGCCACCTTGATTGTGGGATACTTCTCTATTGCCTTTTTCACGGTTTCTGCCGACCGAGTATAACTGCCCGAAAAGCCGGGGTGGTCGTGTACGGTGGTATCGTGTATAACTGAATAGCCCGCTGCTTCTAATTTTTTTGCTATTTTTTCACCGACAGCAACAATGTTCTTGTTGCTATCGGTGGTACGAGGCTCGGTAGTATTAGTATAATATTCCTCCTCGCTTTGCATAAATGCCTCGGTTGTATGGGTGTGATATATCAAAATCTGTGGCTTGTCACCCTTTGCAACCTCAAACTCTAAAGGATTGTTAAGAGCGCCTACAATATCAATACTTTGCGAGCATTGATTATTGACATAGACATTACCGCTTTTAGTATTGACAGAATACGGTGAAAGCGTTTTTTTGATAATATTACCCATTACGACCTCGTCAACAGCAACACTTATAGAGTCGGTCTTTTCGTTAGAAACAGAATTTTGAATACTTACATCAATGCTTTCCTGCCGGTCGTCAGGCAAAACGGTCTGTAAGGATTCTTTTTCTTGGAACACTTCAAGAATCGACTCATACACTCCGTCAGGCATAGCTGCCGCCACCGAAAAGCAGGCCATTTGTTCAAAAACCTTTGGAAAATTAACAAAGGTCAGTGAAACACACAGCAATAAGCTTATGAAAACTGTTGCTAACAGACTTAAATAACTATTTGTTTTTTTCATAAAGGCTTCCTTTTAATTTGTTTTTTAAATTATATGAAAACCTTTAAAATTTTAGACGCAGGAAAGCAGGAGTTCTACGTCGGTATCAGGCTGTAAAGCAAAGTTCAAAACATAAGAAATAGTTTGGCTTGATTTTTCTATAATTCGGTCTATATCACGCGGTGTTACAATGAGAGTATCGTGCTCCTTACTTGAAACACCAGTCAAATCATAACAAAGAGTCGATGCGTCTACCACCATAGGAACACCGATAGTAACGCATTTTACCCCCAAAGTGCTTTCACTCAGCTCTGCCCTGCTGTTACCCACACCCGAGCCGGGAACAATACCCGTATTACTTAACTGAACGGTACTGCCAAGTCGCGAAACCTCACGGGCGGCAAGGGCATCTATTAAAATAACGGTTTGTGGTTTTATTCTTTCAATCGCACCCTCGATTATTTCTTTAACCTCCATACCTGTTTGTCCCAAAACGCCGGGTGACAAAACCGAAACCGGCTTGATTCCGCTCAAGCCTATTTTTTCGGCAAGGTCAGAGGAAATATGTCGAGTTGCGAGTACACCTCTTGCTGTTTTAGGTCCAAGTGCATCGGGTGTGACGGTGGTATTACCTATACCCACTACTAAAATGCTTCCTTTAATTCTGCCAACCAAGCCGCGCACCTCGGCTATCATAAGCTCACGCAGTTCATCTAATTCAAAAATATTGATTTTACTGTCAGTTTCGAGTGTTACGTATTTACCCATCGGTCTGCCGATTTTTTTAGCGGCATCCTCAGTCAAAATCTCAACATTTGTAACCAAAATACTATCAACCTTGTATTTGTGCACCGCAACCCCGTCTGCACCCTCTGTTTTATCTGCCATAAATTCTACTGCCAAGTCTGTTCTGACTTTCATAAAATTTACCTCCCTTTATTTTAGAAATATTTTTGACACTATGCGTTTTAAATATTCTAAAACAAGACATTATAAACTAAAGTCTAACTGCAAACCTCAAAACAAAAGATAATTTTTAATTATTTTAAAAAAAGTGTTGCAATTTTTGTTTCCCAGTGATATTATATATTCGCTATATTTAAAATAGGTAATTATGTCAAGGAGGTGGAACTATGCCTAACATTAAGTCCGCCAAAAAGCGTGTACTCATCACAGAAGCTAACAACATGCGTAATAAGAGCTACAACTCTGCACTCAAAACCGCTATTAAGAAGGCTGACGCTGCTATCGAAAGCAACGCTGCTGACAAGGCTGAGTGCGTAAAGGTTGCTGTTAAGAAGATTGACCAGGCTGTTACTAAGGGTATTCTTCACAAGAACACCGCTGCTAGAAAGAAGTCTGCACTTGTTGTACGTCTTAACAAGACCAACGCTTAATTTAAAGCATGACGAAATAACGGCTGTCAGTTTTAAACTGGCAGCCTTTTTCGTTTTTTATATTCAATTTATTCTTCTACTTTTTCTACTTTAATCTCTTTATCCTGCTTTTGCTTACGACGGCGAACTGATTTTTTTAGAGGTATATCCTCTCTGAAAAGCTCTTCGCCGTTATATTTTTGCATAATTTCCTCAAACTCTTCGTTAGTAAGAGCCTTTTGGCCACCGTCGGTACTTACCGCATAAAGCTTTGCAACTATTTTTTCATATCTATCTAAAACCTTTTTGTTATCAACAAACAGCATAACAGCAACAGTTATTCCCAACGCCGCGCAAAGAATTGACGGAACACCGAAAAGAAGCCAGAAATTACCCATACCACCGTTTTTAATATCATTAGCAACACTGACGGAATAAAACATTGTAAAGGCAACCACGCAATTTATAACGTTAACTAAAGCAAACGGAATAGACAGCTTTAACTTTAACAAGACGAAACCGACAATTATAAGCAAAATTGTTATAATCATTGTATAAAAATATGTCTGCTGTTCATTATAGGCACTTAACATATCGGGGGTTGATTTTGCGCTATATTCATCCATAAGCACAAGATTACCGAGCATTACAGCCATACAGGTCATCAAAAAGAAGGCGGCGGCTATAAAAAATGCGAGTTTTATCCATTTATAGCTTTGCCCTCCGATTGCAAGGCGATTATTCCCTCTTACCTGACGCTGTGCATATTTAAAAACGTTTTTATTCTTCTTCATTTTTGCCCTCAATTCGCAATTTAATATATTGAATAATGTTGAATTAATGTTATAATATAGTTTAATAGTACATTTTGTGATATATTTTGTCAAGTTTATTTTAAGAGGTGAGCAATATGTATATAATGAAGCTCAAGCCCGCCTTTAAGGATTATCTTTGGGGTGGCACAGCCTTGCGCGATAAATATAATATGGAAAGCGATATGACTCCCCTTTCGGAAGCCTGGGTGCTTTCATGCCATAAAAACGGGTTATCTATCGTTTCTAACGGCGAGTTTGCAGGGCTAACCTTAGCAGATGCAATAGAAAAATCTAACGAAGATATTTTGGGTAAAAATTGCGAAAAATTCGAAAGATTTCCCGTTCTTGTTAAATTTATCGATGCTATGCAAAACCTTTCGTTACAGGTGCATCCCGACGACAAATATGCACTCGAAAACGAACACGAATACGGCAAAACTGAAGTTTGGTACGTTGTAGATTGCTCGGATGATGCTTACATATACTATGGTTTTAACAAAAAAATTGACAAGGATGAATACCGCAGGCGAATTGCTGACGGCACTATTCTTGAGGTTATAAACAAGGTACCTGCTAAAAAAGGCGACTTCTTTTTTATTGATTCAGGCACTGTTCACGCTATCGGCGCAGGGATACTGGTTGCTGAAATTCAACAAAACAGCGACACAACCTACCGAATTTACGATTTTGGTAGGGTTGGTGTTGACGGCAAGCCTCGTGAAATTCATATAGAACAATCTATAGCTGTTTCAAAGCTTTGTGAGCCCGAGAAACCTGTATTACACACCGATACGCTTACAGGCTCGCATACCTTGACCACCTGCAAATATTTTTCGGTTGACAAGCACAACGTTTCGGGTGAAATCACCTTAAACGTAACCGACGAGTCATTCTCATCGTTAGTTTGCACCGAGGGTTGTGTAACAGTAAACGATACGGCGCTTAACGCCGGTGAATGTGTATTTATTCCCGCCGGATTTGGTGTTGTCAGCATCAATGGAAACGGCACTGTTTTAGAAACGAGAGTTTGATAAGGAGTTTTTATG
>JAZRNK010000096.1:0-3840 GCA_045648145.1 Acutalibacteraceae bacterium
GTTTTGCAAAAGGCAGGATATAAAGCAGGGCTTTACACTTCACCTTTTATCACAGAGTTTAACGAGCGTATCAGCATTAACGGTCAAAATATCAGCAATGACGATATAGCTAAATATACTGAGTGTTGCGCTAAAAAAGCAAAACTGGTTTTTTCAGAAAGCTATCCGATAACCGAGTTTGAGTTTATTACAGCTATGGCTTTCAAATATTTTAGTGATCAATGCTGTGACGTTGTCGTGCTTGAGGTTGGACTCGGTGGCAGACTTGATGCTACCAACGTTATTGAAAAGAGCGAAGCCTCGGTAATTGTTAAGATTGATTTGGACCATACAGAAATTTTGGGTGATACGGTTGAAAAGATTGCCGCCGAAAAGTGTGGCATTATAAAGAAAAACTGTCCTGTAATAACAACCTCGCAAAATGAAAGTTCGGTTTTGAAGGTTATAAAGAGCTTTTGCAACAAGAACTGTTCAAAATTGTTTGAAAACTGTTCGAAAACGGCACAAATTTTATCGTCTGGCATTGATGGAAACACCTTTTTGTATGAGGGTAGGGAATATAAAACAAGAATGCCCGGTCTTCATCAGGTCGATAATGCCATAACTGCCATTAAAACATTGCAGGTCGCTTTTCCCGATATTGCTTATGAAAAAGTGTATGATGGCATAAGAAAAGCTTCGCTTAGCGCAAGATGTGAGCTTTTAAGTGAAAAGCCGCTTGTGTTACTCGATGGATGTCATAACCCTAATGGTACGTCTGCATTAAACGAGATGTTAACCTCTGCTGATATTAAAAATGCCGTTGCGATTGCAGGCTTTATGGCAGATAAAGATGTCGGCGAGGCGATATCCAAGGTGGCAGTGCATTTTGATAAAATTATTACCGTCGAGGTTAAATCAAATCCGAGAAGTATGTCTGCCGACAACCTCGCTGACGTTTGCAGAAAATACTGTAATAATGTCGAAACGGCAGAAAATTATGAGCAGGCGATAAAAAAGGCAGTAGAAGAACAAAAGCCTATTGTAGTATTTGGCTCACTCTATTTGTCGGGTGATATAAGGCCGTTGCTTTTATCGCAGTTTGTGACAAAAAACAATTAAATAAGTAGTCGCATTGCGACAAAATATTTATATATTATCCGCTATTATTAAATAGCGGATTTTTTATTTAAAGGGAAGTGGAGTTGTGCCAGTTAAAATATCGGTAAACGGAGAGGTAATAACGGCGTATTTAGACGGTGAAATTGACCATCATACCGCCGGTGTGATGCGTAACGAAATAGATGCGGCGGTTGAAAAGAATATGCCAACTATGTTGGTGCTTGATTTCAGAGATGTCACCTTTATGGATAGTTCGGGTATAGGTCTTGTTATGGGACGCTACAAAACCTTGAAGCATACGGGAGCAGAGCTTCACGTCACCAACACCTCGCCACAGATTGGCAAGGTTATGAAGCTCGCAGGGTTGGACCGACTTGCGAAAATGGATAGATAGGAGATTTGTATGAGCTTTAGTGATGAAATAAAATTAATAATTCCTTCAAAATCGGCTAATGAGGGCTTCGCAAGGGTTGCGGTCAGCGCTTTTGTGGCTCGGCTTGACCCGACTTTAGAGGAAATTAACGATATTAAAACTGCCGTTTCAGAGGCGGTTACAAACTGCATTGTTCACGCTTATAAAGATTGCATCGGCAAAATTTACATAACGGTCAGCACCGACGGACAAACGGTAAAAATTAAAATTAGGGACTATGGCTGCGGTATGGATGACGTTACTAAAGCTATGGAGCCTCTTTTTACTACCGGCGGTGAAGAGCGTGCCGGGCTTGGCTTTGCGGTTATGGAAAGCTTTATGGACAAGCTGAAGGTGCGTTCAACTGTTGGTAAAGGTACCACAGTAACAATGCAAAAGAAGTTAAAAGTAAAATATGACAGACAAAAATGATTTTATTGCAAAAAACGTCGGATTAGTACATTCGTGTTGCTCAAAATTCAAGGGCAAAGGTATAGAATATGACGATATGTATCAGGCAGGGTGTATAGGTCTTATAAAGGCGGTCAACGGCTTTGACGAGTCGAGAGGGCTTATGTTTTCAACCTATGCAGTTCCGGTTATTTTGGGTGAAATTAAAAGAATGTTTCGCGATGGCGGAAGTGTTAAGGTCGGCAGAACGTTAAAGGAATTGTCGTTAAAGGTTACACGCGAAAATGAGCGTTTAGCCAAAAAGTTTGGCAGAGAGCCTACGGTTGCGGAAATCGCAGCGGCATTATCGGTGACTATTGAAAGCGTTACAGAGGCGCTTTGCGCCGCCCAACCCACCTTGTCCCTTACTTGTGAAAACGACGATGGTACTAGCGAGTTCGATATAGCGGTTGATGGCTGCGATGAGGTGCTGATAGAGCACATTTCACTTAAAGAGGTTATGAACACCTTGCCAAATAGTGACCGTAAACTTATATATTTAAGATATTATAAATCACAGACACAAAGTGAAACGGCTAAACAGCTTGGTATGACTCAGGTGCAGGTTTCACGCCGAGAAAAGGTGATATTAACAAAAATGCGACAGCTGTTAGCATAGAAAAACCGCCGAGGAAAACCTCGGCGGTTTGTTATTAAAGCTCTGATAAATCGTACGGAGTATGCAAATAAACTATGTGGTTGAGCCAGTTGGCATAAAGCATACTTGCGTGTGATTTCCATTGGAACATCGGTTTGCTGTCAGGATTGTCATTTTCAAAGTAATTGACCGGAATATCAGGGTTGATACCCTTCAAAACGTCGCGGTTGTATTCATTAGCAAGTGTTGTGCGGTTGTATTCAGCGTGTCCCGAAACAAAAACGTTACGGCAATCTCGGTCGGTTACGATGTAAGCGCCTGCTTCGTCAGATTCAGCCAAAATCATCAAGTCGTCAATTTTTCTGATTTCGTCAATCGGCACTTCAGTGTATCTTGAATGAGGTGCATAGAAAACATCATCAAAACCACGGGTAAGCGGATGATGTCGGTCGGTGGGAAAGTGCTTGTAAATACCGCTTAGCTTTTTGGGTAATTCGCGCTTTTGAAGACCGTATTTGTGATAAAGTCCTGCCTGTGAGCCCCAGCAAATGTAAAGGGTAGAATAAACGTTGGTCTTTGCCCAGTCCATAATGGTACAAAGCTCTTCCCAATAGGTCACCTCTTCAAATGGCATTTTTTCTACCGGTGCGCCGGTTATAATAAGTCCGTCAAACCTCTCGTTCTTAATGTCCTCAAAGGTTTTATAGAATTTAAGTAAATGCTCGGCAGATGTGTTTTTGGAAACATGTGATGCCATTTGTATAAGCTCAACCTCAACCTGTAACGGTGAGTTGCCAAGCAAACGTAACAACTGTGTTTCGGTATCGATTTTTGTCGGCATAATATTAACAATAGCAATTCTTAACGGACGAATGTCCTGATGGATTGCGCGATTTTCTGTCATGACAAATACATTTTCTGCCTCAAGTGCTCTTGCAGCAGGTAACGTATCGGGTATTTTAATAGGCATTTTGTTACCTCCGTGTACCTTATAATATTAAATCATAACAGATATTTTCAAAAACTTCAAGTTATATGAATAATAAAGTTATAAATTTGTTAATAATGGAATTATTCAACACGAAAAGGGAAAGATAAAAAAATGATAAAACATAGTAAAAAAATAATGTAAAAAGTCAAAAAAAGTGTTGACAAAGGGGGATGAGTGTGGTAATATAATCGAGCGCCTTTGAGGGCGGCATAGAGCAAAAAGCACTGTGTTAGTAAGGAAAAGGGCGCGAACGGACCTTGAAAATTAAACAACGATATAACTTAAAAA
>JAZRNK010000097.1:0-5434 GCA_045648145.1 Acutalibacteraceae bacterium
TTGTTTATTTTGACTCTAAATTAGACAAAAATCATTAAAAAATATTATATCATACAAAATTTAAAGTTGCAATAAAATACTAACATTTATTATATTTATGTAGCGTAAAATATTCGCATTTTTTAAAAATCTCTTGACAAGCGTATAAATAGTTTATATAATATTTTGGTGCTATGAAAATCAATATCGAGGTGTGGCTCAGTTTGGTAGAGCGCTGCGTTCGGGACGCAGAGGCCGCAGGTTCAAGTCCTGTCACCTCGACCAATTAAAAGGAACTGACCTTTAGGTTGGTTCCTTTTAATTTTGTTTGTGTAGCAGAATTTAAATTTGATGTTCTGCGTTCCGAACGCAGTGAGGGACGCAGGGCAACACACACGACCGCCGCCAGTGGCGGATACAGGGAGTGTTTGTTGGCGCCGCGGTCAAAAGTTGTCGGCGAGTTACGAGCCGATAGCAACTTTTGGGCACCGCAAGAGGGCCGCGCAAAACTTAAGTCCTGTCACCTCGACCAATTAAAAGGAACTGACCTTTAGGTTGGTTCCTTTTGATTTTGTTTATGTTGCAAAATTTATATTTGAGTTGATATATTAACCCAAAATTAAAAGCAAGGGTGACAAAATCACCCTTGCTTTTTGTTTTTATTTCTTTGCGGTATGTTCTTTCCAGAATACCCACATCGGACCTGCGAGGAATATAGACGAGAAGCAACCTGCAACAATACCGAATGCCATAGGCAGTGCAAAGCTACGCAATGCAGTTACGCCAAAGAACTCGGCAACTACAACAATAGCGATAATCGCACAGAAAGTTGTAAGTGTTGTCATAACAGAACGACCCAAAGTTTCATTAACGCTGTTATTTACACACTCGCGTACTGTAAGTGTACGATGGAACTTCTGGTTCTCACGAACGCGGTCAAAAATAACAATAGTGTTATTAAGTGAATAACCAAACAATGTAAGAATTACCGCGAAGAAGTTTGTGTCAATATCAAGATTGAACACTACACAAATAAAGAACGAAATAATAATATCATGCACAAGTGCGGCCAATGAACAAATACCGGCTGAAATACCGCCAACCTTACGGAAACGGATACCGATATAAGCCACTACCAAAACGGCTGCCAAAACGACAGCAACCAAGCTTTTTATAAGGAACGAGCCTGCTAAAGTCGGGTTGACTGCGTTAGCATCCAAAAGCTCAAGCTTATTGTCGGCAAAAGCGTCGTTAAGCACCTTTGTAAGCGCTGTCTTAACCGAAACCATTGTTTCTGCCGATTCTTCCACCTTCTCGGTTGTGGTTGAAGAAGTACTGCTTGAAGCATTACTTGAAGCATCAGAAGCAGTTGAGCTTGTTACCTCAGAGCTTGTAGCGTCGGCGCTTGCTGTCGAGCTTGCATCCGACGAGGTTGTAGCCGAAGTAGTTGAAGATGAGGTTTGCGCCTTGTTTTCCTCATCTATCTTGTCTAAAATACCCTGCAAAGCATCGGCATCTACGGCCGAAACAATATCACCCGAAAAGGCGATAACAAGCTTTTGTGAGTTATTGTTATAGTCAGAGCTCTTTGTGACGGTTGCCTCAAGACCAAGACCGTCTTTAATAGCCGAAACTACTGCCTTACTGTCAACATCACCGGTGTACGAATAGGTAAAACGGCTACCACCAACAAAGTTGATATCAAAATTAACGCCAAAAGCAACTGTGGCGATAACGCCTGCGAGCATAATGCAAGCTGCAATTATAAGGCTTTTCTTGAGAAACTTTACAAAATCAAACATCTTATTCATGGTTTTTACCTCCGTACAGCCAGGGTTTGCGAAGGAACTTAAATCTAGAAACGCTCATAAGCATAATGCGTGAGGCAAAAATACCCATAACAAAGTTGAACACAACACCGGTAATAAGGGTATAACCAAAGGAATAAATGCTACCGGTTACCGACGAAGAAAGGAACGGGAAGATAAAGCTAAATACCTGTGACATAGCACTATCGGGTGTACCGAACGCTGCAAGTAAAACAAGCGCTACTATAACGTTGGTCAAGTTACCGTCAAGAATCGAGGTGAAGGCATTTGAGAAGCCCTGCGAGATAGCACCGTCAATAGTTTTGCCCTTTTGGAACTCTTCCTTAATTCGCTCTGAGGTGATAACATTTGCGTCAACACCGAAACCGATTGAAAGGATAATACCTGCGATACCTGGAAGTGTAAGTGTAAAGCTGGGAATTCCGGGGAAGAAACCCGAAACACAGGCCAACATGCCTGCTGCCTGTCCGAGCAAGGTGATACAAGCAATAACACCGGGCAAACGGTATTTTAAAATCATAATTATACAAATAACTGCAAAAGCAACAATACCGGCAATAAGCATAACCTTCAAGGCTTCCTCACCGAGTGTGGGAGAGATAACCTGAAGCTTGGAATCGTCAACGGTAAGGGCGAAGGGTAATGCACCTGCGTTAATCTTGTTAGCAAGGTCGGTTGCCTCATCAGCGTTAGCCATACCGGTAATAATAGCCTCACCGTTGGTTATTACATTATTTACCTTGGGTGCAGAAAGCAACTGGTCATCCATATAAATGGATATGTAGTCATCCATTTGCTGCTGTGTTGCGGTAGCAAACTTGGTTGAGCCCTGTGAGGTGAGCTTCAAAGAAACGACGTAGCCGTGCTCTTCGACATAGCCTGCACTTGCGCTCTCAATATCATCGGCGCCCTGCAAAACAACGCTGCCTGAATTGTTCTGGCCTTTATAGAAGGTCAGCAATGCGGTTTCACCAAGCTCCTCAACGGCGGCGGTGGGATCATAATCCTCCTCCTCCGACTGCCAAGGGAATCTAACGATTATCTGATGATTATCGTAATCAGTATAAACCTCATAATCGGTAACATTGTTGTTGACAAGACGGGTTTCAATAATCGCCTTGGCAGAATCCATATCGGCATCACTGATATTTTCTGCTGCTTTGTCGGGTGAGAAAATAGCTTCTACACCACCACTGATATCAATACCCCAACGGATATCTTCAACGCCCTTTACATAAAGCTTTCTTATATCGCCATGATAGTTATCAAGTCCAAAAAAGGACAGAAACGCAAAGACGAAAATAAGTGACGTTGTAATGAAAAACATTGCCTTTTTTACAGGCTTGTTTCTTTGCTTCATCACAAAACCTCCAAACATTTTTCATACACCAAAATTGATGTAAAACCTACAAAATAGATTATATAATTTTTTATACTGCAAGTCAACCAAAAATTAACTTGGTCACCGTTTGTTTACAAATTAAGCCAATAATCACTTACTCAACAATTTTTCTAAAGTAACAAGACGGATCACGGTACACAAAAGCTCGGTTGCCGTCTGAAGCTCGTCGGGCATGGGGAACGACGGAGCAATTCTGATATTACTGTCCTCGGGGTCGATACCGTAAGGATAGGTAGCGCCTGCCGCAGTAAGATTAAGACCTGCCTGACTGCAAAGGTAAACCACCTTTTTGGCACATCCGGGCTCGGTAAACAAGCTAATAAAGTAACCGCCGTTGGGATTAGTCCATTTTGCAATACATAAATCCCCCAGTTGTCTTTCAAGCTCATTCAAAACGGTCTCGAATTTAGGCTTCAAAGCGGCAGAATGAAGCTTCATATGCTCGTGTACTGCACGTAGGTTCGGGAACATTCTTGCGTGGCGGAGCTGATTGATTTTATCGGGGCCAATGGTTTGACGGCTCATTCTCTTTTTTATGTTAGCCACGTTGGCAGGACTTGCCGCCAAAGCTGCAACACCTGCACCGGGGAAGGTTATTTTTGAGGTTGAGGTAAAGATGATTACCTTATCAGGATCACCCGCTTTTACACATTCGTCGTAAATGTTCAAAAGCTTATCGCACTCACCAAAAACTGGGTGCACGGCGTAAGCATCATCCCACAAAATTCTGAAATCCTTGGCGGCAGGGCGAAGCTTTGCCAAACGGCGAACAACCTCGTCACTGTAAACTATACCGTCAGGATTAGAGTATTTGGGAACACACCACATACCCTTGACCGTTTCATCTTTAATATATTCCTCAATCACGTCAACATCGGGACCATACTCAGTCATAGGAACGTTTATCATTTCAATTCCGAAATATTCGCAAATGGCAAAATGGCGGTCGTAGCCGGGAACGGGACAAAGGAACTTTACCTTACCCTGCATAAGCCAAGGCTTATCCCCCATTCCGTGCGTCATTGCCTGTGCGACAAAATCGAACATCATATTAAGTGATGAGTTGCCGCCGACAATTATCTGTTCGCTCGGCACCTCTAACATCTCACCAAAAAGCTCTTTAAGCTCGGCAAGGCCGTCAAGACCGCCGTAATTACGACAGTCGATACCGTCACGATTGCGGAAGCCAACCTCTTTAGTCACAAGGTCAAAAACCTTGGTGCTGATTTTAAGCTGGTCAGGACCGGGTTTACCGCGCGACATATCAAGATTGAGCCCTTTTGAATGAAGCTCCTCATAGGTTGCCTTCACAAGCTCATATTCCTTCAACAATTCTTCTCTTGGCATTTCACTGTACTTTGCCATAATAACACCTATTCCTTCTGAACTTTAAAGCGCACGTTTTGCGCCTTTTGTTTATCAATAAATATATCTAAAATATTTTAATACATCCACAACACTTTTGCAAGACTATTTTTTGCCAATAATATAACTCTTTTTGTAAAATAATGCGGTTTTTGTCGTCTAAATACATTATATAGTGTATAAAAGGCATCATATTACGCCATATATATCAAAATTTACTTGACATAAGTTAACGTTAGATATAAAATAAAGAAGGATGTGTTTGGACAATCAAGTTCTTTACTGGCGAATTGAATTTTTGTCTGTTTACATACCCGGCGGACACGCGGCCGGTTTTAACAGCGGTTAATATATAAAGGAGGTACCTATAAATGTTGTGGTACATCATCGAAGGTGTTGCCGCGGTTGTAGTTGCCGTTATCGCTTTTGCGCTCGGCTCAGCACACCGTCGCAAGACTGCAGAAGCAACCATAGGTTCCGCAGAGGACGAGGCACGTCGCATTTTGAACGACGCCATGAAAAATGCGGAAGCCAAGAAAAAAGAAGCAATTTTAGAAGCAAAAGATGAAATTATAAAATCTCGTAATGAAGTTGAAAAAGAACTGCGCGAACGTCGTTCAGAGGTTCAGCGTCAGGAACACAGAATTCAGCAAAAAGAAGAATCTCTTGAGCGTAAGTTGGAAAACCTTGAGGCAAAGGAAGAAAAAATTGCCGAAAAATCAAGGGTTGTCGACGAACGTCTTGAGGAGGCCGAACAGCTCAAGAAAAGGCAGTTTGATATGCTTGAGAAGGTTTCCGGCTTTACCGCAGAACAGGCTAAAGCCCAGCTTTTAACCATGCTTGACGGTGAATTGCAGCA